>CAZEGE010000046.1:14123-24335 GCA_964511765.1 uncultured Anaerolinea sp. | reverse complement strand
CTATCCCAATAATAAAAGAAGGTAAATTCATTCTCCCCTTTTTTAAGGAACCATCCATTGGAGGCAGCCTCCCGCATGGCATGGAATGCCGCCTCATCATCTTCCCTCGCTACAGGCAGATCGGTCAACCTACCCGACACCTGAAACCCCGCCGCCGAAGCCACCTCCACCGGCCAATTTGCCTCGACCGGGCGCAGGTCAATCAATAACCCATTTGGTTTTAACGTCCTGCGAATTTCATCCAGAGCATGCACCATGCTCTCGTGCTCCATTCATCAGAGTGACCAGGCCAGCATGGCAATGTCAAAGGTCTCCCTTGGGAATGGAATTTGCTTTGCGCTTGCGCCTGCAAAATGGACATGCTTTTGCAGACTATATGGTAAGTCTGTGCGGGCGATGCGCAGCGAATCGTGGTCAGGGTCAAACGCAATCACCCGTTTTGCAGAGGCGGCATATTTGAATGTCAACCGCCCCTCGCCGCAACCGACTTCAAGCACGTGTGTATCTTTGAAGTCCACGAATCTATGCAGGAGCTTTTGCTCAAATCCTTCGGGGTCTTTTTGTAAACTCATAACTGTGATGCCGCTTTGACAGATTTTTCGATTAGTTCTTTCAGCACTTTGGCATCCACATCTTTTAACTTCTTGATATACAAACATCCCACACCTGTTTTGTGTTTGCCAAGTTTTTTCAGCAGTTCTGTGTGCGGGTTATAACTTCCCATCACGTATAAAGTCAGGTTTTGTTTGCGCGGTGAAAACCCAGTGATGAACCAATCGCCTTCACGCCCGCTTTCGTATTTGTAGTGAATGTCGCCAAAGCCGATGATGCTCGCCCCCCACATCTTCGGTTCCTTCCTGGTCACTTGCTTCATAATCTTTAAGATCTCGAAGCTGCCTGCTCGTTTTTCTTCATCTTCGATGTTGTTAAGAAAAGTGGATACGCTTGCATCGTTTACTTTTGTTTTTAGTTCAGCCATTTTGCCTCCGATATAATTAAGTCACCAAGACTTTCGCTCCACGAATTTTACCTTGCCTCATCTCAATCAGGGCCTGATTGGCGTCTTTCAATTCGTATTCCTGAATCTCAGGTTTGATATGCGCCTCGGCGGCGATTTGCAAAAACTCGCGCACATCCGCGCGCGTTACATTCGCAACCGATTTGATTTCCTTTTCCATCCACAACTGTGACGGGTAATCCAGTTTCATCAGGACTGCCTTATCGGTTTCTTCCTTGCGGATGGCATTGACGACGACTCTGCCCCCAGGCTTGATCCGTTTCAGCGCTTCACTGACTGGTCCCCAGGCTGGCGTGGTGTCAATCACCGCATCCAACGCCTCAAACGGACTCTGGGCAATTGCTCCCGCCCAGGCAGCTCCCAGCGACAAGGCAAATTCGCGTTCCTCTGGATTTCTGCTGAACACGAAGATATCTGATTTCGGAAATTTATGCTTTGCCAGTTTCAATACCAGATGATTTGATCCGCCAAAGCCCATCAAACCGAGCGACTGTCCATTTTGCAGATTAGTCAACCGCAAGGAACGATAACCAATCGCGCCCGCGCATAACAACGGCGCGGCTTCTGCATCAGAAAATAATTCTGGAATAGGATGAACAAAGTCCGCACGGACTTTCATGGTTTCTGCGTAGCCGCCGTCTATGTCGCGCCCTGTGGCTTTGAACTCAGCACATAGATTCTCATTACCAGATAAGCAATGCTGGCATGTTCCGCAGGCAGATGCAATCCATGCCACGCCCACACGTTGACCGATATGCTCACCTTCTTTGACTATTCCCACCACTTGATGCCCCAAGACGATCGGCAGGCGCGGCTTGATGCGGCCTTCGATCTCGTCAAGCTCGGTATGACACACCCCGCAAGCCGTAACGCGGATTAATACTTCGCCTGCGCCAATTTTTGGCTCAGGCAAATCCTCAAACGAAAGGGGAGTTGGGTTTTGTGAGAATAGCGCAGACTCGCGCAGGAGCATGGCCTTCATATTATTAACCTTGCACAGAACGTCCCGCAGGTTGCCGTAATTCACGCCTGTTTTTCGCACAAACCTGCGGGACGGTGCGTAACATCAGATATTAAAAGAGATATGGAATGAACATCTTTGTCTTCTGCATATATTCGCCGTAAGCCGAACCGAAAAATTGAACGCACTCCGCCTCGTCTGCCTTCGCGGTGAAGACCAGAAATATCGTAGCAGCGATTGCAAGCATAATTCCTGCCACCGAAAAGTTCTTGAAGAATATACCCCAGGTCAGGAATAACAGTGAACTATAAAGCGGATGGCGAATATATTTGTAAACGCCGCTTGTGATCAGTCGAGTGGTGCTTTCGAATGCAAGCAATGATGGATCGCTCTCTCGTTTCACAGCGGGTTTCCCACGCGACTTTAGCGTGCTTACCCCGAATGCCAGCGGGATCAGCGAAGCGAGGAGCAGAGTCCATGCGATGAGTTGATGCCATGCAAAGGGGTCTTGAAGCCAGAAATCCACATTGAAAAGGAACAATCCCAGAATACATTCCCAGGCGAAGAAGCGATAAAAGCCGTGCGACCGCGGCGCTCTCAGAGATTGGCGCGAGACATATATAAGGAATGTGGTGCCGATTACAAAGATGATTGTATTCATTTCTTCTTGTATTTACGGATATCTATCCCGTTCCGAATTGTCTGTCTCCTGCATCACCCAGTCCAGGTACGATATAAGCGCGTTCATTCAAATGATCGTCGATTGCGGCCAGATAAATGTCAATATCAGGATGGGCGGTCTGCATGGCTTTGATTCCCTCCGGCGCGCCGATCAGACCGACGAATTTGATCTTCTTCACACCCCAGCGTTTGAGGATATCCGCCGTGGCCGTGGCCGAGCCGCCGGTTGCCAGCATGGGGTCGAGAATGAGGCAGACAGAGACGCGCGGGTCAACAGGAAGTTTATTGTAATATTCCACAGGTTGGAGCGTATGCTCGTCGCGGTATAAGCCGATGTGCCAGACCTCGGCTGAGGGCATGAGTTCCCAAATCCCTTCCACCATGCCAAGTCCCGCCCGTAAAATGGGAATGAGTCCGATCTTTTCTTGTAATTGCTGTGCCTGCATTTTGGCAAGGGGAGTTTCGATTTCGACTGGAGTGGTTTGTAAATCTGCCGTGGATTCATATGCCAGAAGTCCCGCGATCTCTCTGACAAGTTCGCGGAACTTCTTGGGTTCGGTATTTTTATCACGCAGACGTGAAAGTTTGTGGGCGATCAATGGATGGTTGGATGCATGGACATTGGACATGGGGCCTCCTGAAAGTACCTTTATTATAGCCTTACAAGTGATATTTGACCCGTGACTCTTTGGACAATTTTCACTACACTATGTATATCGACATGGAGGATGTCATGAAACTATCCGGTCTTCATATTCTGCTTACCTATCAATGTACCTATGAATGCGATCATTGTTTCGTTTGGGGGAGTCCGTGGCAAAAGGGAACGCTCACTTACGAGCAAATTGAGCAAATCCTTGGACAGGCGAAAGAAGCGGGAGTCGCGTCAATTTATTTTGAAGGCGGCGAGCCGTTTTTGTATTACGCCATTTTGACAAAGGCTGTTTACAAAGCGGCAGACATGGGATTCTCCGTTGGTATTGTCTCCAATGCGTATTGGGCAAACTCGGTAGCGGATGCCGAGGAATGGCTGCGTCCGTTTGCTGGGCGCGTGGATGACCTAACCGTTAGCAATGACTTGTTCCATTGCAGTGAAGCTCTGGGCGAGCGCCCTAAGAATGCGCTTGTCGCCGCGAAATGGTTGAACATCCCGACAGGCACGATCAGTATCGCGCAACCCGATGCAGAAGCAAAACAGACACATGGTCAGATCGAAGATGAGGGCGCGGTCATGTTTCGTGGACGGGCGGCGAAAATGCTTGTTGAAAAAGCGACCAGCCATCCCTGGGAAGGATTCGATTCCTGTCCGCATGAAGACCTGCGCGAACCGGGGCGCGTCCATCTTGATCCGCTGGGCAATCTCCATATTTGTCAGGGCATTTCCATCGGCAATGTGTTCGAAACTCGGCTCAAAGAGATCTGCGATAATTATGATGCCGATAACCACCCGATCTGCGGACTCTTGCTCGCAGGCGGGCCCGCCGCACTGGTGACCGAATACAACCTGCCGCACGCTTCCTCCTACGCCGACGCCTGTCACCTGTGCTATGAAGCGCGGACAACGCTGAGGGAACGCTTCCCTCAATATCTTAATCCCGACCAAATGTATGGAGTTATGGAATGAATGGAAATGATTTTATGTGTTGGGTCTTACGCTCGCCGTTTCACCGCATGCTAAGCAATGGCATGATGATTATCACAATTACTGGGAGCAAAACGGGAAAGACATATACAACCCCCGTGGGCTATTATCAAGAAGATGGATATTTATGGGTCATCACCAGCCGCAATAGAACCTGGTGGCGCAACCTGCAAGGCGGCGCGCAAGTGAAACTATTATTGAGACACAAGCTCGTTCATGGATTCGCTGAAACAGAGTTGGATGGCAAAGCTGTTGAATCGCGTATGTTCGAATATATTCGATATATACCACGAGCGGCAAAACCTTTGGGAATTCGTGTGGAAAATAAAATCCCAAATGCAGAAGACGCCGCGCGTATCGCAAAAGACAGGTTGTTTGTGAAGATCAAATTAATTTTACAGAGTATTGCGTAATTTGCGGAGCCAATAATATGCAATTCTAGCCTTTGCTCCTTCACTTTGAATGTTCTTGTATTAGAATCAATCAACCCAATCAAAGAGGAGCATGCCCATGACGGAACAATTTACGTTCGGCGGTGATATTGTTTGGCGACCCACTTGGAAGCATATTGAACATGCAAATTTAACCGCTTTTATGCGAATGCATGAAATAAAAGACTTCGATGCGCTCATGCAAAGATCCACAAGGGAGGTGGCCTGGTTCACAGATGCAATTTTGAAGTATCTCGATATTCAATTCTATAAACCATATACCAAAGTCGTTGACCTATCGAATGGGATTCAATTCCCAAAATGGTGCGCGGATGGGACAATGAATATTGTCCATAATTGCGTGGATAAACGGCGGGGTGCAGGAGATGGAAGCCGGAAAGCGGTTGTATTTGAGGGCGAAGAGGGAATCGTAAAAACCCTCACGTATGAAGAACTTTATAAGGAAGTAAACAAAACGGCGAATGCGCTCCGTTCGCTCGGACTCGGCAAAGGCGATGCGATTGGAATCTTTATGCCGATGACTCCAGAGATCGTGATCGCTTTACTTGCCATTGCAAAGATCGGCGGAATTATTTTGCCGCTATTCTCCGGCTATGGCGCGGGCGCAATTGCTTCGCGCCTTGCGGATGCGGATGCGAAAGCACTCTTTGCAGCAGACGGTGCCTATCGGCGCGGAAAAGCTGTGAAGATGAAATCTGTTGCGGATGAGGCAGCGGAGCAAGTTGGTTCGTTAAAACACATGATCGTCTTGAAGAGAACAGGCCAGGATATAAATATGAAAGAGGGAAGAGATCATTGGTGGCACGAGTTGGTTGATATTCAAAATGATCAAGCGGAAACAGAATTTACCTCCGCTGAAGACCCGTTGATGATCATCTATACATCGGGTACAACAGGCAGGCCGAAAGGCGCAGTCCACACGCATTGTGGATTCCCTGTCAAAGCGGCGCAGGACATGGCCTTTGGGACGGACGTCCATGCGGGTGATGTCATTTATTGGATGACCGACATGGGCTGGATGATGGGTCCCTGGCAGGTATTTGGCAGTCTTTTACTTGGGGCGACAATGTTCATTTATGACGGCGCGCCAGATTTCCCTGCACCGGATCGATTGTGGGAGTTGGTCGAAAAGCACAAGATCAATCAAATGGGAATCTCGCCGACATTAATCCGCTCGTTGATCCCACAGGGCGACGAACATTTCAAGAAACATGATCTATCTTCGCTGAAATGTTTCGCATCCACTGGCGAACCCTGGAACCCCGACCCGTGGATGTGGTTGTTCGAGAAAGTGGGTCAAGGCAAATACCCGATCATCAATTATTCTGGCGGCACTGAAATATCCGGTGGTATTGTGATGGGGAATCCGCTTTTACCGTTGAAGCCGTGTGCGTTTTCTGCGGCATGCCCGGGTATGGATGCGGATGTGGTGGATGAAAACGGGAAATCCATTCGAAATGAAGTGGGGGAGCTGGTCATCAAGGCGCCATGGATCGGCATGACCCGTGGTTTTTGGAGGGATAATCAGCGTTACCTTGAAACATATTGGTCTCGCTGGGAGAATATATGGGTACACGGTGATTTTGCCGCAATCGATAACGACGGTTTGTGGTATATCCTTGGGCGTTCGGATGATACGATCAAGATCGCCGGGAAAAGATTAGGACCCGCCGAGGTGGAATCCATTTTGGTTAGGCATGAAGATATTGTGGAGGCGGCAGCAATTGGGGTGCCCCATGAAATCAAAGGGAGTGAATTAATTCTTTTCGTTGTAACCAGGCGTGGAGTGGAGCGAAGCGATGTTCTTCGTCAGCAATTGCATGATTTGGTCGTCTCTGAAATGGGCAAAGCGCTCGCGCCGAAAGCCATCCTGTTTGTTTCTGACCTGCCGAAGACGCGTAATGCAAAAGTGATGCGCAGGATGATCCGCACTGCATACCTGGGTCTGGAGTTGGGTGACACGTCCTCATTGGTGAATCCAAGCGTGGTGGATGAGATAAAAAATACGAGATAATGATATTGCTCCGCAGATTCTCGAAATTGCTGCGGGGCATTTTTCTTTTATAATGAAAGGGCCTTGCCTTTGCAAGGAAAAGGAGTTTGAATGAAAAACAATCGATATGTGATTTTTATCTATACCCTGCTGCTCACATTCTTATTGTCGGCTTGCGGCGCCCAGCCGACCCCGCTGGTGATCGTGGTGACAGCCACACCCCTGCCGCCAACGGCAGCACCGACCGTGGAACCGACACCGACCTTTATACCTGTGACTCTTTCGGGACCGCAGAGCGGTTCAACCATGAAATGGGTGGACGGCAGCACCCTGATCTATATCCCACCCGGTGATTTCACCATGGGCGATGGGATCAATGAATTCGCGCATAATGTCACACTGGATGGGTATTGGATCCAGGGGACAAAAGTGACCAACCGTATGTATGAGCAATGTGTGAAAGTTGGCTCATGTACACCTCCATCCGATGAATTGGGCGGATCGGTCTTTGGCAACCCAGGATACACAAACCACCCGGTGATTGGTGTATCCTGGGATCAGGCCCAGGCCTACTGCGCTTGGACGCAGGGCGGTCTTCCGACTGAGGCACAGTGGGAAAAAGCCGCGCGCGGCGTAAATGAGGTTGTTTATCCATGGGGCGATGCCAAGCCAACCTGCGATTTGTTGAACTTTGGCTATTGCGTTGGGCGCACCACAGATGTGGATGCTTTTCCCAAAGGCGTCAGTTCATATGGCTTGTTCGATATGGCAGGCAATGTCTTTGAATGGGTAAGCGACTGGTATAACCAAAACTATTACAGTGAATCACCGTCTGCCAATCCGACCGGCCCCCAAAGCGGGGAATACCGTGTAATTCGAGGCAGTTCTTTTGAAACCTCCTCCAACCAGATTTCCTCTACAATTCGCCGCTACAATGAGCAGGGCGATAGCGGACGCGATATCGGTTTCCGCTGTGCTGTCACGCAACCCCAGCCGATTGCGCCGTACTGCCAGCTGCAGGCTTTTGTCCCCAACGGCCCGATTGTTTCAAATGGATACACCTTGCCGGAAGCCGTGGTTACCAGCCAGTATTGTTCGGCAGGCGATGGTTATGCAAATGTTCAACTTTCCTTTGGCTCGGTCTATGAAGTGCGCGGAAGTTTAATGCAATGCAATGAATTGATCGAGAATGGCAATCGCCAGCTTATTTGCCGCGGACCGCGAGGTATAGAATCTACGAGCGAGATCACAGTTTGTAATCCATCCAACACCAATACGCAGACTACTACCGGCGTCACCCCGGTATGCGACTCCGGCTATACCCTCGACCCATCCACAGGCACGTGCACTTACACGCCCATCCTTTCACAGGCAGGTACGGTTGGATGCCCTGTTGGATACATTATGAAGGAAAGTGGCGGACAGCAGGCCTGTGTGGTTGGTAAGGATGCGAATGGTTCGTGCCCGGCTGGTTTGTATTTTGATGAGCTCGCCGGGATGTGCGTGCCTCCGAATGGAGAAGCCTCTGCACCTTATGGAATTGACAATGTTTCCCTCGCTTCCCAAATCTATGCAGGATGTGCGACAGGATACTCCTACAACGAAAACTTCCAGTGTTGTCAGGCTGTCACCGGCGGGACGTATCCTGGTTGTACACCCGGTTACACATTCAGCACGGACCTCGGAGCCTGCACACCCTCCGAGGTGCAATTTGGCGGCGATGGTTGTATTACCGTTCGTGTGAATACATTGAAATGTTCAAAGATCGTGGATAAATTGTGCGCGCCCATTAATTCAGAATCCCGTTGTGTTGCAGAATATTCCTGTCGATGGAACGAAAAAGATGGTGTCTGTGCACCCAGATAATTAGTTCTTTCGCGCCCTCTTTTTCTTGTGTGATACCTAGCTTCCGTTGGAAAAAGAGACGTGTACAAGTTAATCACTCGCCTTACACATTTTATTTAGATAAAGACACCCGTAGGGATGGCTACTTCAGTAGGAGTTAGTTTGTCTGAAAACCAGGAAGGGTCATTCCTACGGCCTAATATGAAGTGTAATGCACCTTGAATAAATTCCGCACCGTTGAGACGTATGCGATTCCGTGCTCCACATCGAGTGAGATCGTACGGATCCATGGCCCGATGTAAAAACTGGCAACGGACTCATAGGTATTCAAGTCGATCACCTGCAATCGATTATTGATGAAATTCCCAACCAACAGCAGGTTTCTTTGTGGGTCAATGGTCAATGTGCGGTCGCCAAAGCTGGCTTTGATGCTGCCTTTGAATTCCAGCGTGTCCGCGTCATAACGCAGGATGACACCCTCCAGAGGCGAGGCGATCAACACTTCTGAGTAGGCGGGAGAGAAGATCAATCTGTCTGTCCTAGGACTGGTTGCAACACGCTGTATCACTTCATGCGAGTCCATATCCCATGAAATCAAATACGTATCTCGAAATGAATTGAAATATAAAATATTCTTATCGGGATGAAAGGTGATATTGGTGGGGACTAACGGCAGGGGTATGACGCCGATGGTTTTACCGCTCGCGCGGTTGATCATCTCGAAAGGCGTACCAGTTTCCCGGTCCGCTTCGGAGGCGATGGTAATACTGTCTGTGCCGCGCTGCCAGTTCACCCATACGTCGCCCGGCGATAAATCTGTCACAGGCACGGAACGGAAGGTTTTCAAATTCAGCGCGTCGAGATAAAGCAGTTCACCTGTATCGGCTTTATAAACATACAATTCCTGAAGGTCCGGGTTGAAAGCAAAGCTCTGCGTTTTCCCAATATCGGTTTTTGACCTGCGCGGCGGTTGGTCGAGATGCGCTGTGTCAAAGGCCAGCAAAAAATTGGTTCCACGCCCAACTGCGTAGAGCAGTTTGTGCTCTGTATTGAGCTCGATCCAGTTAAAAATTCCCTCTGCAAACTTTTCCACAGCCGGGCTGGCATGTAATTTTTCGCCCAGGGTTAAAATTCTCTGGTTATCGTAGGGCGTCAGAATAAATATCCAGAAGATCGGGACAATAATCACACCGCTTAACCATGACCATTTTTTGAACGGACTGCCTGCCCGGAGTTTGTCCACCAGCCAGCAGACGTAAGCCTGCGAAAAAAACGCCTCACACCACCCAACACCTGCGAGGAAAAATAAATCCATCCATCTTCCCCGGCGTGTCCGTTTCCTCAGCCATTCCACAGGCAATGTGTTAACTGCCAGAACCAAACTAACAGCAAATGTCTTTATGAGGGAACTTGGCGTCAATAACAAAAAAGTGAATGAAAAATAAATTACCGCGAATGCGCCAATAAGAAAAAAGACATAACCCCAAAACTCCGATGCTGCCCATTTTTTTACCAGCAAATATCCGAGCGCCAGCGTGAGCGCACAAATGGAATAGAGCATGAACCTGGTCCCAAAAGTGCTTGCGGAATATACTGCGAAATCTATGACTGTCCCCAGGT
>CAZEGE010000046.1:0-14023 GCA_964511765.1 uncultured Anaerolinea sp. | reverse complement strand
CTGGTCCCAAAAGTGCTTGCGGAATATACTGCGAAATCTATGACTGTCCCCAGGTTGAAATATTTTTCAATGAACACAGTGATTTGCGAGCGGAACAAATATAACCCTGCCGCCAGTACCGGCAGGCGCAACAGCGCCCATATCGTCAACGCGGATCTCTTCATAAATTTATAACAAAGCCAGTTTTGGTTTCATCTTGTGCCACTCGGTTGCTTCCTGAAAGGCATATCCGGCCCTCAGCGCACCTGCCTCATCCCAGGCGCGTGAAACGATTTGCAAACCGATTGGCAATCCCTCTTTCGTGAATCCGCATGGCACTGAAAGGGCCGGCAAACCTGTCAGATTAAAGGGCGCCGTGAAGCGCGTCAACTGACGGGCGCGTTCGACGGCATCTTCTCCCTCCAACACAGGCGCAGGGATAGGCGTGGTGGGCAGCAGGAATAGATCGTATTGTTCGAATAATTGATCGAAGCTTCTCTTAACCTCGGCCTGCGTGCGCCTCGCCAGTGAATATTCGCTGGATGTGAATGCCGCTCCTGTTTCCAGCCGCTGACGCACATCCGCGCCAAACCAATCGGGGTGCTCCCCCAATCTCTCGCGATGGAAGGCTGCCCCGTCGGCCTGGGTCATGAGCCCATTTGCAAGCGCAGCTTCGCCCAGAAAATCCATATTCACTTCAGCAATGCTGGCACCCCGCTCTTGCAACGCCAGCCCGGCAGTACGAACTGCCTCCAGTATTTCCGGGTCTGATGCTTCCACATAATTTCCAACTGCCAGTGCGATCCTGCAATCGTTCATGCCATCCCCTAAATGACTGGAATAATCAGCCGGCTGTGTGTTAATTGAAACAGGATCCGACTCATCATATCCGCTCATCACTTGAAGCACCAGGGCCGCATCCTCGACCCTGCATGTGATCGGTCCCGCATGGTCCAGATTCCACGAAAGCGGCAGGATTCCGCGCAGACTAACGCGCCCGAAGGTCGGCTTCAACCCAACCATTCCGCACAACGAGGCTGGGATGCGGATCGAGCCGCCTGTATCAGTGCCAAGCGCGGCCAGCGCCATACCGGTGGCGACCGCTACTGCGCTTCCGCCGGACGAACCACCGGGTGTACGCGTAGTATCCCAGGGGTTTCTACAGGCTCCAAAATGCGGATTGTTATTCGTTACGCCGAGCGCGACCTCATGGGTATTGGTCTTACCAATAATGTGCGCCCCTGCATTCTTGATCTTTTGCACCACAAAGGCATCCTCCACGGGGATATTATCCGCAAAAAATTTCGAGCCGCTTGTGCTGCGGATGCCTTTTGTATCGTACAGGTCTTTAACTGCAATGGGTATACCGTAAAGCGGTTTGCCATCCAATGACGAGGAAACATCCTTATCTGGATGGATGACCGTAATGAAGGCATTCAGCGTCGGGTTGAGTCGCTCAATTTGACGGTAGCAGGCCGAGGCGAGGTCTGATGCGTTCAGTTCCTTGCTCTTAATCAGTTCGTGTTGAATCGTCAGGGAAAGGTCTGTATGGTTTTTCATCCGATGAATTATAACCAGATTAATTGGGAATTCCCCCTACCCATGTAAAAAGCATGAATTCGAGGTGAAGCGG
Organism: uncultured Anaerolinea sp.; assembly: GCA_964511765.1. Taxonomy (GTDB): domain Bacteria; phylum Chloroflexota; class Anaerolineae; order Anaerolineales; family Villigracilaceae; genus Villigracilis. Next base: position 12,411 of record CAZEGE010000046.1, on the reverse strand, counting down.
GGTCGTGTCTCCAGTAAAAAAACTCGAACAATGAGTTTTATTTCCTGCCTTATTTTTCTTCTATTGTCACCTTGATGATCTTATCGCCCGACGGCAGGAGCGTATCTTGTTCGGGGTCTCGCGGTGTTAATTGCTCCGCCACATCCAAACCGCTTAGCACCCGGCCGAAGATCGTATAACCGCCATTCAAATGAACCGCCGGCGCAAATGTGATAAAGAACTGGCTTCCGTTTGTGTCTGGTCCTGAGTTTGCCATGCCCACCAGGCCGGGTTTATCAAACTGCAAATCGCTGATCTCATTATTGAATAAATAACCAGGATTGCCCCTGCCCGTGCCGCTTGGGTCGCCGGTCTGCGCGGCAAAGCCGGGGATCACGCGATGAAAAGTCACACCGTCAAACCAGCCCTCCCGCGCAAGGAACACAAATGAATTCACAGCCAGGGGCGCTTTATCAGGGAATAACCCGATCACAATATCACCCTTGTCCGTTTCGATCGTGGCAATATATTGCTTCGACGCATCAATATTAAACGGCGGGCAATTGGTGAATTGTTTCTGTCCCAAGGCGATCAGGCCGATCGTATCGCTCATATTTTGATAATCAAGTACATAGGATTGCTGGATATTGCCGTTGATGAGGACCAGCGGAACCGCAGGGATGCTTAATTGCTTCGCCGCTTCATACATCGACATCATTCTGGCCGTCGTTTTATCGGCATTGATCGCCGCTGTGAGCCGGTCTCTGTCGATGCCCACGCTGGATGATTGCTCTGCAACCCAGCTATTAAATTCAACTGCGCTTAAGGCCGCCCACTCTGTATGCTTCGTGAATAACAAGTCATACATTGCCCAGAACTGACCCTGCTCATCTGCCGCAAGCGCGGCGAGAACGGCTTTGTCAGATTTATCCAGTATGGCGATCAATGGAAGTGGACGGAACACGAGGCGTAAGTCATCATGATTTTTCAACAATTCCGCTACAACGCCCGCCATGCCCGCGCATCCTTGAGATTGAAACTCACAATACTCAATAATCGTCACTGATGCGTCAGCCGGTCCCATCGAAAAGTCCGCCGCGCTGGCGGAAGGCATAAGGGATGTGGAACTGGGCGCTGCGGTTGGCTCTGCAATTATGGTCGAACAGCCGGGTGCGGAAGTGGGTGTGTCGCTGATGACGGGGGTTTCAACGATCAGGCCGGGTGTGGCCGGAGTTTCAGTTTCCCTTGCGCATCCACCACAAATAAAGATACCTGCAATCGATAAAAAAAGAATGAATGGGATTTGTTTCATTTATTGGTTTATTGATTCCTGTAATTGTTCAAATTTCCACATCCACGACATGCGGTTGACAAAATCCGCAAGCGATTCGCTCTGGGCGCGGAATGCTCGCACCGCCGGACCGACAGGATCTTCGCCTGCCGCACCGCCGGGTATATCGGCGTAGGCCCCATGGAAGGCAAAATAAGCCTGGTTGAGTTTACGCAGCAAATATCCGTTTTGCAAAAATATCAGGCGGCGGCCTTCCATATAGGCTTCCGCTTCATCTATCTTTCCTTCCGCAAGCAGGGTATCGGCAGCAACGCGCGTTTCATGCATCTCTGAGCGGAAATCAAAGGGGACGCGCAGAAAATCCCCTGGTTCGGGATGGTCGTTGGGAGCAGAGATCAGGCTCAAGGTAAAGGGCGAAGCGGTGTCCTGAGAACGTAAGGAGGGTCGTAGGGCGGTCATTAATTCTGGATAATACCGCTCAATGACGAGCGCTCCAATTTCATCCCCGGCAATGGAGGCGGTGGTCTCATTCATGGTGCGCAGTTCAGGCGTGTGGTCGTATAAAATTCCAAGTGGTCGAAGTGTGAGGTAGTTATGGATCCATTCATGCGCGATGGTATTCAGCATCCAGGGCAAGTTCGTAGTGCGCATGACCATGGTTGGATACACCCCAACGCCGCCAATGTTCACAACGAGTGAGGATGTGTCGAGACCCCGATCCACATTGCTTTCGAGGGATACTTGTTCGTCAACCGTCAAATCGGTGTTAACCGAGATGTTGGCAATTTGCTCAATATGATCGCGTGGAGAAACAATGAGCGCCATAGGCAGAGGGGTGGAGTGATACCAGACGTTCGGCACAACCTGGCCCGTAGATGTGAGTCCGAGCTCTATCAGTATCTCGCTGACCTGCTCCTGTAATATTGCCTCAGCAAGCGGGGCAAGTTCATTTTGCCTGATATATAGTTTCGCAAGTTCGCCGCGCAATAATTCGGATGCAAGTTCCTTGTCTATGACTGCCGCATCAGCGTAAATTTGAGTGAGCCGGTATTCTTTTTCAAGGATGAGTTGGGTAGTGTGTAAATATTCGTTGACGATCTGTTTTTGGGTCGAATGGCCTATTGTGTAAGGGACCCCCAGCGAAGCGGCGCGCAATTTGATAATTGCAGCCTCGAACATCCATGAAACATAGTTGAATTCAATCTGGCGTGTATAAGCGCGCACTTTTTCAATGGGATGTGTAATGGATGGATTGCTGTATCCCATGATCGAAGCAAGGATGATCAGGGCAAGCGTGATTTCAAGCCCTCGAATGATGCGTTGAAACATGGCATGGATTATAACAAAAGCGAAGGGCGAGGCTGTTCGGCCTCGCCCTTCTTATATACCCTAAAGTTTTTACACTGCTACGGTCTGATCATACAATTGTTGTTTGAGGGATACGATATCCTGCTCCAAACGCCTGTCTGAGTGGATTTGTTCTTTGATCTTATCGTAAGCCGACATGATCGTGGAGTGGTCGCGTCCGCCCAGCACTTCCCCGATTTGAGGGAAGGAGATTTTTGCCTCTTCACGCAGCAGGTACATGGCGATCTGGCGGGGTAAGGCTACTTCCTTTGTACGATCACGACCCAGTAGTTTTTCGGAAGTGAGGTTAAATTTACGGGCAACAAGATCGACCACCTGGGAAGGTACAATGTCACCGCGGGAGGGCATCAGGTCAGCAAGGGCTATTTCCACCAGGCTGGGTGTGAGGGAGGAGCCGCTTAGATCAGCGAATGCAATAATCCTATTCAATGCGCCTTCAAGTTCGCGGATATTGGATTGCACGCGTTTGGCGATGTTTTCGAGAATTTCATCCGAGATATGACGGCCTGTGCGCTCAGCTTTGGAGCGCAGGATGGCAAGGCGGGTTTCAAAATCGGGCGCTTGAATGTCCGCAGATAATCCCCACTCAAAGCGGGAGCGCAGACGTTCTTCCAGGGTGATGAGCGATTTGGGAGGACGGTCGGATGAAACGATGATCTGCTTATCCTGTCCATGCAGGGTGTTGAAGGTATGGAAGAATTCCTCCTGTGTAGATTCCTTGCCTGCGATGAATTGGATATCGTCCACAAGCAGAACATCCGCGGAACGATATTTTTCGCGAAAGGCCTGGGTGGTATGGGTTCGAATGGCTGTGATCATGTCATTCGTGAATTCTTCGGAGGAAACATATAAAACGTTAAGACCACTGGCGTGACAGGCGTTGCCGATGGCATGTAATAAGTGTGTTTTGCCCAGTCCCACGCCGCCGTAAAGGAAAAGCGGATTGTAGGCGCGGGCTGGCTTCTCCGCCACAGCCTGGCAGGCCGCATGAGCAAGTCGATTGCCGGAACCGACCACATAAGTGTCAAAGGTGTAGCGTGGATTGAGAGCCAGATGGCGCGGTTTTGGCTCGGGTGGCGTTATTTCAATGGAAGAGGCGGCAGGTTCAGGGTCCGCGAATGAAGCGCTTTCGTCAGATTGAGAGACAACAAACTCAACCGAGACGCTTGAATTCAGGATTTCGATCAGCAAACGGCTGACAGTTGTCGCAAGGCGGTTTTCGAGCCAATCACGCGCGTAGGCGTTCCGGACGCCAACGGTAATGATGCCGTTCTCATAGGCCATGGGACGCGAATCGCGCACCCAGGTGTCGAAGGATGCGCGAGGCATTTCCATTTGAAGTTGCGCGAGTACTGACTGCCAAGCCTGCTCTGCGTTCATAAGCATTCCTCAATGTATGATGTATCGTGTGTTTTAGAGTGTACTGAACTAGCCCGCCTTTATCGCGGCTCAGTAGAAGAGTCGAATGGGTTTTCTTGCAAAAATTGTTGCGGGAATCGGGATGCGTAGGGCATACATCCTTTATATCAGCATGGTTACATTCTAGCAGATACCTCGAAAGGATAACAGGCGTTAGGCCTACGATAAGTTAAAAAGATGTGTTTTTTTAAGGTTGGATTATGTTAAAGAATCATCCCGCATTCAACCTTAATCTCTTTATGATTTAGAACAGGCGTTTCAGCCAGCAGCACCTGTTAATCAGCTCTCACCCCCATATATGGGTATGCGGGGCAATCTTAAGGCATGGAGGGCATATCTATGTTAATAAACCGTGATGCAAAACTTTGTTAATTTACCGTTAATGAGACTCGGGTTCCTGTGATTCATTTTGCAATAAACCGTTGAATCATATGATTTATGTTTTTATTGCGCGTGGAACCCATACAAGTATGGCCGTTCCATCTCCAAACGATGATGAAATATCAATGTCACCGCCGACTGCATGTACACGTGTTTGCATATTTGCAAGTCCGTGACCGATGGAGGCCTGCATTTTATCAACATCGAAGCCTTCACCATCGTCACGGATCTCCATCAGGGCACGGTCATCGGTGGTCCAAACGGCGACTTGCACATTTTTTGCCTTGGCATGCTTGGCGGCATTGGCCAATGCCTCCTGACAGATGTGAAACAGCACCAATGCCTGCGTCTGTGGAAGGTCTTTCAGGTCTGAATCGATACCGGTTAAGTTCACCTCCGAGAAAGTATTGGCGCGATATTCAGCGATCAAGCGCTTTATGCCATTCAACAAGCCATCCCCACCCAGTTGACGGGGTCTCAAATCAAGAATATAGGCGCGTAAATCCCGAATCGCCTGGTTTAGTCCATTGATCGCATGATCGATGCGCTCTTTCACTACTTGAGGATCATCGTTTAAAGTAAGCTTCACGCCTTCCAAACCCAATCCCACACCGTAAATGGATTGAATGATGCCGTCATGCAGGTCCATGCCAATGCGGTTACGTTCTTCCAGTACAGCCAGACGACGTGCATTGGCATGCAAACGGGCGTTTTCGATCGACAGACCAGCCCAGGCGCCCACTGCGGTCAGCATCTGGATGTTCCGCTCGTCAAATGGATCAGTTTCGCGTGTTGCAATGCTCATGACACCCATTAAATTTTCACCGGAAATCAGGGGAATACAGGCAATTTGTTGGAAACCAGCTTCCACCACTGCATCTCGCATAAATTTCGCATCATTGGCCAACTGCCTGCTGACCAGCGGCTGACGGGTTTGGGCAACCATGCCTGGATAGCCGTCGCCCACATTGAATGTATTCCTCCGCCAGAAAGCTTCCGCGGCTTGGCCGCGATGCAGGACCATGCGTAATGTGGTTTTATCCTCCTCCAGCAGGAAGATCTCGCCCGCTTCCACTTTCATGTAGGTCATCACCAGCCCGAGAGTTTTGTTAAGAATTTCGTCGAGCTCCAGGCTGGAGGTTAGGGTTGAAGCGATGCCGTTCAGCAGGGACATATCCACGTTGCGGCGGGTCAGGGCCAGGTCACGTTCCTTCATCTGCTCGTATAACCGCGCATTCTGAATGGCAGTGGCGGCATACGCGGCAAGCATTTGAATGATCATTTCATCGTCTGAAGTAAATTCAGGCGCATCGATTTTTTCGGTTAGATAGATCTGCCCGAGTTGTTTATCTCCCGCACGGATCGGCACACCCAGGAACGAAACCATTGTAGGATGGTTGAGCGGAAAACCAACTGATCGAGGATGGTCTTGAAGCACGGGCGTACGGATCGGCACTTCCGCATCCATCAATGCGCCGATCAAGCCATGCCCCTTAGGCGGATGTGCGATTCTTTTTATCTGTTGATCCGTCATCCCGACAGTAATAAATTGCTTCAACCTGCCTTCATCATCCAATACCCCCAAGGCGGCATAACGCGCATCAGCCTGTCCACAGGCTGTGGATGCGATGCGCTCCAATAAAGTCTCAAGCGATACATCCTTCACCAATTCCAAACTGGCGCGATGGAGCGCAAATAAGCGCTCCTGTAATTGTTCACGGGTTAACAACATGAAAAGCCACCTCACAGACATTATAATCAATTCACCGCTTTTTGATAGAATTTGAAAGAAAGCCAATCCTATACTTGGGACAACTCTTATGACTAATTCCCGTATTTCTGGATTTTACAACCTGACTCTCGAGCAACGCCGCATAAAACTTGCGGAAGCATTATCATCCCCTTCAGGGACGCCCCCGACTCCCGAAGATCTGCTCCCTTTTACGACGGGCGGACTTTCCCCTGAATCAGCCGATCACATGATCGAAAACGTAGTCGGCATACATTCCCTGCCCCTCGGCATTGGACTCAACTTCATGGTGAATGGACGCGACGTCCTGGTACCCTTTGTCATTGAAGAGCCGTCGGTTGTGGCGGGAGCTTCGTTCATGGCAAAACTGGCTCGCGCCGGCGGTGGATTCACAGCCACGACCAGCGATCCGCTGATGATCGGTCAAATGCAGCTGATCGATCTGGTCAACGTCAATGAAGCGCGGCTGAAAATCCATGAGCATAAAGCGGAACTGCTCGCCATGGCCGATGAGATTGACCCAATTCTCAATAAGATCGGCGGCGGCGCGCGTGACCTCGAAGTGCGCACCATAGAAGACTCCCCCATCGGCCCATTCATTGTCATTCATCTCATTTATGACGTGCGCGATGCGATGGGCGCTAACGCGGTCAACACGGTTTGCGAAAGACTCGCGCCGCATGTCGAAGCCATCACGGGCGGAAAAATTCACCTGAAAATTTTATCCAACCTTGCAGACCGCAGAATTGCGCGTGCGCGCGCCACCTTTTCCATTAAGGAATTGGCTGCCGAAGGAACAGAGCCTGCATCGGCCCTGAACGAGGATAAAGGTCAGCCTTACAGCGGCGAATCTGTCCGTGACGGCATCATCGCCGCTTATGCCTTCGCCGCATCCGATCCATATCGCGCGGCCACCCATAACAAAGGCATCATGAACGGCGTGGACGCGGTCGTCATCGCCACCGGCAACGACTGGCGCGCCATCGAGGCAGGCGCACACGCCTACGCCGCCCGCAATGGTAGATATACTTCATTATCCACCTGGGGTAAGGACATGGATGGCAACCTGGTCGGCACGCTTGAAATGCCAATGGCAGTCGGCATCGTCGGCGGCGCGACCAAAGTCCACCCCGCCGCCCAGGCCGCCGTGAAACTCATGGGCGTGAAGACTGCTTCCGAATTAGCAGAAATCATCGTCTCCGTCGGTCTCGCTCAAAACCTGGCCGCCTTACGCGCCCTCGCCACCGAAGGGATTCAACGCGGACACATGTCGCTACACGCAAGACAGGTCGCCATCGCCGCAGGCGCGAGCGGAGAAATGATCGTAAAAGTCGCTGCACAGATGGTTTCCGAGAAAGCGGTCAGAATTGAACGCGCGGAAGAGATATTGAAGAATTTTTCAGAAGATTTCATGCAAGAGAGGAATCAACCGCCTGTTCAAAATCGAGATGATGTGTTTCCATAGAAAAACCACGCGCCTTACCCCTCTCCTTTCAGGAGAGGGGTAAGGGTGAGGTCCAAGTAGGCAGGATTGACGTCAGAATTTTGGTATATTCAAAGGTAATTATGACTGAAAAACGAATTCTTACATCAGAAGAAATCTCCGCCATTGTGAACGGACTTAATCCCATTGACTGGGCACAAATGGAGTTGTTGGCAAAAATGCCGCCAGGAAAAAGGATTTATCCCAGCCTGCAAGCCAGCGCCATGATCCGCGCGGGGTTGAGAACCGCATTCAAAAGAAAGTTCCCAAACCTTTCCACACCAGAAATCAACATGAAAATTCTGGACTATCTGATATTCATGGACAAAAAATATGAACATGCTTGATTTTTACATCCGTATCGTAAAAGCATTGGAAGAAATCGGCGCATCTTATATGATTGTCGGCGCATTTGGCGGAACTATTTATGGAATTACCCGCGCCACCCATGATATAGACATTATCGTAGATCTGAAGGAACCGGATTTCGAAGCCCTGTCGAAAAAATTCCCGCTTCCGCGTTATTATGCCGATCCACTAATGATAAAAAACTCGGTTGAAATGGGGATCATGTTTAATATTATCGATTCAAACGAAGGCTCCAAAGCGGATCTCGTCCCATTAAAACGCGAACCCGAATACCAACTCGCTTTTAACCGCCGCATTCGTGAGACCTTTACAGGCGAAAACGACGAACCATTTGAGGCGTGGGTTGCCCAACCTACCGACATTATCATTGGCAAATTACAAGCATGGAATGAAGGCGGGTCTAATAAACACCCGGAGGATATTTTTGCCATTTTATTCTTCTGCTTGCGAGGTTTTAGTAATTACCAAGTTGATATTGAAGAAGTGGCAGAAGAAGCCAACCGCATCGGGCAGGAAACTCTCGACATGTGGTTAAAAACACTGACAAGGGTGAAGGAAGAAATCAAAAAGGGATATATGCCTCGAAAATGGTGAAAAACGGATGATTGACAATTCCCTCCTCTGGCAAGTTCGACATTTCGTCTATGCTCACTTCGCAGAGACTACCCATCCACCCAGCGTGGACGAGACTGCTACGCACTTTAACATCACAACGGAAGAAGCCGGCGAGCTTTATACAGAATTGAACAATCGCCACACACTCTTCCTCGAACCGGGCACACTGGCTATCCGCATGGCAAACCCATTCTCGGGGATTCCCACGGATTTCAAAGTCCATGCGAATGGCAAGACCTATTATGCCAACTGCGCCTGGGACATGCTCGGCATCCCCGCTGCATTGCACTGCGACGCGGTCATTGACGCGGTTTGCACAGAAAGCAACGAATCGGTTCAATTGGAAATAAAAAATGAAAACATCTTTGCTCCCGGGGGCGTCCCCGCCGCCGAGGACGGCGATGGGAGCAGCCTTATAGTCCACTTCCCCCTGCCCTTCGCCCGCTGGTACGATGACCTGGTCTTCACCTGAGCGACCATGCTGCTCTTCCAGTCGGAAGAATGGGTTGACAAGTGGTGCAAACGACACAACCTCGAACGCAGAGAGATGCTGTCCATTCAGCAGGTGTGGAGGCTTTCCACTCGCTGGTATGGGAATCGCATGTCCCTGGAGTATCATGGGAGAAGCATGGAACAGGTTGCAGAGGTTTTCAGACAAGCAGGTTTGAAGTCGAAGTTTTGGTATGTGTGAAGTACACAAGGAAACAAGTAGCCAGGTAAACAAATCCGTTTTCGTCCGCGAGTCCGTTACAGAGTCTATTGACAACCATCCGCGCATCCGTTCAACATCCGTTGAAAACCACAGGCAGGGTTGACGTCTAAGTTTTGGCTAATGTAAAAGCAGAAGAGGTTTTGAAATCCATCAACAAGGGATACCCAATGAATAAGAAAATGTTCCTCTTTATCCTGGCAATCGGCATGATCGTTATGTCGGCTTGTGGTTCTTCCATCACGGCGAATTCTACTGCAACAAATACGCCAACTAAAATTTCACCCACTGCAACAATTACTCCAACTTCTTCCCCTACACCGATCCCTCCCCCGCCCATCATCTCGGCGTCGAACGTCATGAACCTCCAGGAGGATTTCCGCATAGGGCAGGGTGGGGTATCAGACGCCGTTTGGCTGCCTGATGGGAATGTGGCTCTTGTATATTCAACGGGTGTTTCGATTTATAACCCCGACACTGGAGATTTAATTAAATCCGTAGAACCGGAGAACAAAGCCATCGGTTCCAGCATAATAAGCCCAAATGGAAAGCATGTTGCTGTCCTCATATACAAAGACAACAAAGTTCTGGTTTGGGATGCGAATACTGGAAAAATCGAATATGAGTTGGAAACCAGATGTCAAGTGCAGTGGTTTAGCTATCAGATGATTGCATTTAATAACGACAGGTCACAACTGGCTGTCTGTGATGAAGAGGGGGTTTCGCTTTGGGATGTATCAAGCGGGAAAAAGATAAATACTTTCAAAATGAATCGCAAGGATTATTTGTCCATAGTATTTAATCCTAAAAATAACACATTAGCGACAAGCGGTTATGCAAATGGTTTTACGGATTTCATAATTTGGGATTTGGCATCTGGAGAAGCGATCAAAAAATTGCCGCAAATTCCCGCCTATGCTTTCAATCTTAGGTTTAACCATCAGGGTAATATTCTTGCATGGGGCGCTCCCGACAACCCTTTTAAAGGTCCAAAAATAATCCTACATGACATTAATACCAACCAGAGGCAAACAATTTTCGCTGGCGGTTTTGCGGTTTTTGAATTTAGCCCGGATGATACGAGCCTTACTTTTGGCAGTGTGTATGGTAAAGGAGCAAGATTATTGGATATTGCTACAGGCGAATATATCACTGAACCCAAAAACAACGCGGCGCCTGCGCGTCTTATTAAATATAGCCCCGATGGTAGTCGTTTCGTGGCTGGCTGGAATGATTTTTCTGTATTCAAGAACGTTGGCGGCGCCGAATTGAAACGGCTGGGAACTTTTTTGGACTATGCTCAAATCGCATTTGACCCCAATGGAAAATACATAGCGGCGAACGGAGATTTTGTGACTATGTGGGGTTTGCAAACCAAGAAGCCAGCGTTAGAGCATGTTTTTGCTTCTGGAAATAACTTCCTGTTCACTCCAAATGGCGATGGATTGATTACCAACGCCTGGAAAAATGACAGTTGGTGGGCAGGTATCCAACAATGGGACTTGGGCGCAGAAAATCAAGAAAATTTTGAGGGGACTATAGCGGATTCGTATGCCATAAACAAACCCCCGCTGTTTTCCCCCTCAGGTGATCTTCTTGCAATAGGGATTCCCCTAGAATACGAGAGGAACGACCCAACATATATCAGATTTTGGAATGCAATCTCGAAAAAAATTCTGTTCGATATTAAACTTTCATATTTGAGCGACTATGAATTCAGCCCCGATGGCAAGATATTTGCTTCAGCGGGGAAAAAGACCATTTATTTTTGGGATCTCTATACTCAAACCCCCTCGAAACAATTCGATAGTCCTAAAAATGTTTACGATATTGCTTTCAGTTCGGACGGCACTATGATCGCGGCCGCCGCCGCCAACGGTGTATACGTTTGGAACACAAACTCCGGCGAACTGATTAGCGAGTTCAATGATCTGAAAGAGCTTCAGCCGCCTAATAATCACACTAGTGCCACTAGGCAAGTGGCTTTTAGCCCGCAAGGAAATATGTTGGCTTCAATTGGCTATGACAAAGATTCTCATAAAATCTTGTTCGTGTGGGATTTGTCCAACAACAATCTCTTATATAAGATCGTTGGCGATAAAGATAACAACGCCCTTAACCGGAACTTATCTGGCCGCGCGGGATTATTATTTAGCCCGGGTGGTTCGTTTATTGTTACTTCTGGACTTAAGAGGTTAAATGGCGAATATGTCCAATTTTGGGATGCTTCGTCAGGACAATTGATAAAAACATTAGACTACACAGTTGGTTTTAGCTCTCCTTATCAAAGTCCATTTGGCTTTAGTCCCGATGGACGCTTATTTGCTATCGCTGATGGTACCGTCCATATTCTACATATCGCGGCTTCCAGCGATAACGGAAAAGAGGACGTCCTGCCTACCTCAATCCCGATACCTACCCGGCCTCCATTGCCCACAGCAACGCCCGAGCCGCCGCCTGCCTGGGATTTTAACCAGGATGGCGACCTGGAAGGCTGGAAAGCACAGAATCAGCTTAATCCTCTTCAAACAAGGAATGGAAACCTTGTTGCAAAATCAACGGGTGACGATCCTTTTATGATTTCACCAATAATCAGCCTCAACGCGTCGGCTTTTTCATATGTTGAAATCCGAATGAAAGTTTCGACTGGGAATACGGCAGACCTTTACTTCATCACAAACTCTGAAAGCGGGTACGATGAAACAAAGGTTGTTCACTTTCCAATAATAAGCGACGGGCAGTTTCAAACCTATATCCTCGATATGTCGAAAGTGAAACCATGGAGCGGCGAAATCACTCAAATTCGATTTGACCCAACTAATGCCCAAACGGATATTGAGATTAACTACATACACATCTTACCTTGATAAATTTCTATGAAAAGAAGATAACTTATGACAACCCCTCAACCTCACTCCCCCACCCTCCTCAAGCCCGTCGGCATTGTCGGCTACGACGCATACGTGCCGCGCTATCGTCTGCCCATCCCTCATAGATGACGATTGAGATTTAATAATCACTTAAGCCCATACTATTACCTCAATATA
>CAZEGE010000045.1:21108-24398 GCA_964511765.1 uncultured Anaerolinea sp. | reverse complement strand
TTGTGAGCGCGGAGGGGCTCGAATATCATCCCCCCTGTGGGGACACTCAAACAAAACAAAGAGCCCTCCAAACAGAGGACTCTTGTGAGCGCGGAGGGGCTCGAACCCTCAACAAACGGCTTAAAAGGCCGCTGCTCTACCATTGAGCTACGCGCCCATCTCTAAAGCGGATTGCATTCTAACATGGCAAAATACAGACGTCAACGTAATAATGATTATCAACATGGCGTCTATGTGCCTGGAGGCAAAAAATGACAGATGTAAAATATGTAACCGAATCAGACTTCCAGGATGAAGTCATCACTGCGGAACTGCCCGTCCTTGTGGATTTCACAGCCACCTGGTGCCAGCCCTGTAAAATGATCGAACCTATCGTCAAGCAACTTGCCGGTGAATGGGAGGGCAAGGTCAAGGTCGTAAAACTTGACGCAGATAAGAACCCAAACATCATGATGCAATACGGTGTGATGGGAATCCCCACTCTGATGCTTTTCAAAGGCGGCGAGATCAAGGAACGCATGACGGGTTTTCAGCCGAAGGAAAAACTGGAAGCCAAAGTTACCCCGCATGTATAATGAATAGAGCCGAGTCCGCTCGGCTCTATTTTATTGACGACTCACCCCCCTTCATGGTATTATTCGCCCGCTAAAAAACCAGCTAAAGGCTGGGTTTATTATATGAATAACAAGAGGAGAAACTCATAAGCGCTAATGAATTTCGAGTAAACGAGGGCATCCGCGTCGCGGAGGTTCGTCTGATTGGTCCGGACGGCGGAAATGTCGGTGTTGTACCGATCCGCCAGGCTCTGCAAATCGCCCGCGATGCTGATATGGATCTGGTTGAAGTCTCGCCGGGAGCAACTCCGCCGGTTTGCCGCGTAATGGATTTTGGGAAGTTCATTTACGAAAAGGCAAAAAAGGAACGCGAGGCAAAGAAAGCCCAGACCAAGATCGAGCTCAAGGAAATCCGCCTGCGGCCCAAGACGAACGAAGCGCATCGCGGTTTCAAAGTGGATGATGCCCGCCGCTGGCTCAATCAGGGACATAAAGTGCGCGTGACTGTCAAGTTCCGCGGGCGCGAAATGGATTACCCTGAGATCGCGCTGGAAGACCTGAAAGAGATCGCGCAAGACCTTTCTGACATCGCCACGATCGAGGTCCCGCCGCAAATGGAAGGACGCACAATGCTCGTAGTATTGGTGCCTGCCAAAGGCGCAGTGAAAAAGAAAGAGAAAACCGAGCAGGCTGAAGTTAAGTCCGAAGCGGAAGCCTGACGAGTAGAAAACCCCCAAAGATATTGGTCGTCCGCGGGTGTGTAAAATATCCCGCGGTTTATTATTTCCTGGAAAATTACCAATCTCGATGTCAGGCATGTAAAGCAGGATTGATATCATGATTTGGTTATTCACATAGTACTGTGTATTTTGTCTGAAAGGAGAAAACCAGCAATGCCCCGCAAAGCAAAAAAATCTGGAAAAATCAAGCTGAAGACCCATAAAGCGACATCCAAAAGATTTCGCCTGACCGGCTCCGGCATGCTCGTGCGAACCAAGGGTGGCAAAAGCCATTTGCGCCGCCGCACTTCCGACCGCACAAAGGCGTTATTGAGCGAAATGGTCCCTGTAGTCGGACGCAAGTACATAAAACGCATCAAACGCCTGGCTCCCAATATGGAATAATCAACATTCCGGTAATCGTCGATTTTTATTTGCGGCTTTCGGGTGTGCGCAACTGGTGTAACCCACCGACGCCCGCGGGTTTGCAGGAGGTAAAGAAATGCGCGTAAAAGGAGGCCCGCAAGGGCATCTACGTCACAAGAAGATTTTGAAGATCACAAAGGGCCAGCGCGGCTCGAAGCATCTTTTGTTCAGACGAGCGAACGAAGCCATGCTCAAGAGCCTGTGGTACGCCACCCGTGATCGCCGCGTGCGTAAACGCGATCTACGCAAATTGTGGATCGCCCGCATCAACGCCGCGGCCCGCTTGAACGGCACCACCTACAGCAAATTGGTGTCCGCTCTCAAGAAAGCGAATATCGAGCTCAACCGCAAGATGCTGGCCGATGTAGCGGTACGCAATCCGCAAGCCTTCGCCGCAGTGGTGGCAAAAACGAAATAACATGCAGTAGGGGCGGATCGCGATCCGCCCCTACTATTTTTAATGGGGGGTAAAATAGAAAAATGAATCACGTTTTGGTTGAAAAAATTTTATCGACAGGCCAGTCCCTGCAAATCGTCCAGGGTGACATCACAATCGAGGAAGTGGATGCCATCGTCAACGCGGCAAACGAACATCTTGCTCATGGCGGCGGTGTGGCTTGGGCAATTTCAAAACGCGGCGGGCCAACTGTACAAAAGGAAAGCGATGCATGGATCCGCAAACACGGTCCTGTCGCTCATTCGCATCCTGCGTGGACCTCGGGCGGGGTGCTACCTGCGAAATACATCATCCACGCCGTGGGCCCGGTCTGGGAGGATGACGGCGATGGCGATTCCAAATTAGCCGCGGCAGTGACGGGTTCCCTGCGTGTTGCAGATGAGTTGAAATGCGAATCGATTTCCATGCCGGCGATCTCAACCGGCATCTTTGGCTTCCCAAAAGACCGCGCTGCGGGGATTATTTTCAAGTCCATCCATACATATTTCGGTGCAAAAGACACTTCATCAATCAAACTTGTTCGCATTGTTTTGTTTGACGATGCAAGCGTAAGGGTTTTTCTGGAAACCTGGAAAAGGACCTGGGGGGAATGATCACATCCAATCAGAATCCAAAAATAAAACTAGTCCGCGCATTGTTCGGGCGTGCAAAGGAACGGCGTGAAGCTGGCGCTTTTGTCGTGGAAGGCGTGCGGCTCGTCGAGGAATCAATCCATGCAGACTGGCCGATGCGGTTTGTTTTGTACAATGCGTCGCTCAGTGAAAGAGGCAGATCGCAAGTCGAAGGTCTAAAGTCACGCGGCATGGACGTGGAGGAAGTCTCGACAAGCGTGATGAAATCTCTTAGCGAAACAGAAGCGCCGCAAGGAATTTTGGCTGTTCTAAATAATTCCCGCCTCCCGATTCCCGCCTCTCCAAATTTCATCCTTATCCCCGACCAAATCCGTGACCCGGGCAACCTCGGCACCTTGCTCCGTTCCGCCGCTGGAACAGGCGTGCAAGCCGTCCTAATCCCACCTGAAACGACGGATGCATTCGCACCAAAAGTGCTCCGTTCTGGGATGGGTGCCCATTTCAAAGTGCCGATCCATTCGATGGGCTGGGATGAGATCGAGCAGGTTATAAAGTCCGCAGG
>CAZEGE010000045.1:0-21008 GCA_964511765.1 uncultured Anaerolinea sp. | reverse complement strand
TGCCGATCCATTCGATGGGCTGGGATGAGATCGAGCAGGTTATAAAGTCCGCAGGCGTTGCCCTGAGTGGCGAAGCTGTATCGAAGGGTTTGCAGGCTTTCCTGGCAGACATGGATGGTCCATCCTGCTGGGAAACGGATTTGCGCCAGCCCGTTGTCTTGATTATCGGAAGCGAAGCCGAAGGTGCAAGTGAGTCCGCGCGGAAATTGGCGAGTCAGAAGATCGGCATTCCCATGTCTGGGACGATGGAATCTCTGAACGCTGGCGTGGCGGGGTCCGTGTTGATGTTTGAAGTGGTAAGACAGAGAAGTTCCTTGTAAGGAGATTCTATGCCCACACAAGAAACAATGTATCAAATTGGAATAGAACTTTCAAAACTTTTTATATCAGGTTTGCTCGGCGGCCTTGTAGTTCATTATTTGAGTTTTCGGTTGTTCAAAGCCCAACAAAGACTTGGCACACAGCGCGAATTTAAATTAAAAAGACTGGAGGCCTTGAGAGATATAAAGATTTATTTACACTGGCTCTATAGGGATATTTTTTATAATTGGGAAAAACCTGCTAACGAAAAGCAAAGTCCCGAAGAATATATGTTTGAATTGATGAACAAAGTCAATTATTGGAAAACTCTATTCCTGAATGATCAAGAAATGTCCAAAACTTTGGAAAAATTATATTCACTCATTGGAGAAAATCGAGATTCATTTAATATGGAGAACAAAATGCCGCTTGGAAAAGCAATTGAAGAAATTCGAGCGCCAGTAATAAAAAAATGTTGAAATTGAAAAATCGATAACATAATAGTTGAAATAATATGAAAATCCGATCCATTACTTATTTCTGTAATCCAAAATTCCCGCTCGATGAAAAGATCCTGCAAGACGCGGGAAAATTCTTATCCAAAGCGAAAGCCGCCTATGAAAGTGCGGGCTACGAAGTGCAGACTGTGCGGCTGGCGACGATACCATTTCCAAAACTGCTTGATGAAAAACATATTGATGAATTGCCCAAATTTGCGAGGCAATTTGCGCAGGTAATTCAAGATGCAGGCATTTCGTACGCGTCATTGGGCCCTGCATTACCTGAGTCCCCGCGCAGTTATCAGGTCATTCCTGAGGCGATTGCCGAAAGCGAAAATATTTTCTTTAGCGGCGCCATGACGGATGGCGATAAAATCCACCTGGTACAAGTCAAAGCCTGCGCGGAGGTAATCGTCAAATGCGCGCCGCTCGACCCGAATGGCTTCGCGAATCTGAGGTTTGCCGCGCTGGCGAATGTCAAAGCGGGTGCGCCATTTTTCCCCGCCTCATTTCACGACGCAGACACGGATCAACCCATGTTTGCAATCGCGGTCGAGTCTGCTGACCTGGCGGTGGATGCTTTTTCCGGGCAATCAACCTTGGACGAGGGGCGAAGCGCGCTCATTTCCGAAATTGAGAAACATGGCCGGTCCATCGCGCGAACATCGAACACCGAATTATCAGACACCCATTTTGGCGGCATTGATTTCTCCCTCGCGCCCTTCCCCGATGATGCATATTCGCTTGGCAGCGCGGTTGAAAAAATGGGCGTGCCGAAAATTGGACTGCATGGTTCGCTCGCCGCAGCTGCAATTCTCACCGAAGCCATTGAACGCGCGGATTTCCCCCACATTGGTTTCAACGGTTTCATGCAGCCGGTGCTTGAAGATACGATTCTTGCGAAACGAGCCGCTGAGGGAACGCTCACAATCAAGGATGCCTTGCTTTATTCCGCTGTCTGCGGCACGGGGCTGGATACGATCCCGCTGCCGGGTGATACTACTGCGGACCAAATCTCCCCGCTCCTGCTTGACCTGTGCGCACTGGCGCTTCGTCTGGACAAACCGCTCACAGCGCGGCTGATGCCTGTTCCCGGTAAACAAGCGGGGGATTCCACTGAATTTGACTTTGCCTTCTTTGCAAACAGCAAAGTGATGGCATTGGACTCTGAGCCGCTGAATTTTCCGCTTGGCGCTGAAGTAAGTTTTTCATTAAATAAAAAACATTCCAGTCAATAAAGCTGGAATGTTTTTTATTCTCTCCAATATTCTCCCCCGCCGCCTTCCCGTTTCATCAAACCGAATCCAACCAAATCACGCCGCAGGGAGGCGGTATCTTCGTGATAACCCCGCAGGATCTCATTGACCTGTTTCTCGCTGTAGCGTTTACCCACTTTAAAAGCCTTAACCACATAACGCAGAATGGCTTGAAGTTTTTTGAGCTGGGCCGGGATGGTTTTCAGGCTTCCGTCTTTGCGGACATAATCCCCGACCACTTTGTTGTCATAGGCATCTGCATCCACATCAGCAACCGAGGCGGCAAGGTTTTCCTGCGAGAAAATGCTGCGCGATTTTGCCTCCAGCGCTTTTTCATCCAATCGATAGACGTTATAGTAGCTATCCGCTTTGGCGCTGACCAGGCCAATCTGCGATAGTTTTGACAAATGATGCGAAACAGTGGAGGCTTTGAGATCCAATAATGCGGCAAGTTCCTCCACGCTGTAAGGCTGTTGGGCGAGCAAACCGATGATCTTCAATCGGTTTGCATCCGAGAGTGCCTTAAAGAACGTGACAAGTTCTTCGCTCATGATTCACCTGCCCTTACGCGCCAATATCGCGAACCGTCGCTTTCGCGGGCCAACAAGCCCGCATCCACCAGGTCACGGCGCAAACCTGATGTATCCTCGTTAAAACGCCCTAGAATAGTGTTGATATCCTTCTCCGTATAATTGGCCTCAAATTCAAAGAACTGAACCAGGTAATTCAGGATCACCTGCAGTTTTGGCGGGGCGGGTATTTGTTTAATCCTGCCATCGGGATGCAGATAAACTTTCAGCACCTTTTTGGATTTTTCGTCCAAATCTTCAGGCAGGTTATAGGACGGACGAATTTCCGCCAGTTTGTCTCGCGCAAGCATCGCGAGCTTGTCGGAGCTCAAGGTGAACACGCCACCAGCCTGAGTGACCGCTCCCACATCCTCGAGGAACGCCAGGTGGTTCAAGGAATCCTTCACGGTTAAGTGCAGGCGGGCAGCGACCTGTACGCGAGTGGCAGGGACCTGCGAAAGCAGACCAATGATCCGCAAGCGGTCTGGGCTGGACATTGCCTTTACAAAATCAAGCATTTCATTCATATTTCACATCCGTAGATTTATTTCGATATTTATCGAATTAAATTTTAGGCACAAATCTGCTTTTTGTCAAGAGCAGGAACGGTGGAACAAAGCAGGTGCAGGCCGGGGAGAAAGCGAGGCGTCCCAATTACACGGGTGTTGTATGAGTTATAATTTCGATCCGATCAATTCAATATTACTCTGGAGGTGAGAGTGGATCTCACAAAACACGCTTTCTTTGAGGGGAAAATCATCCCTTTGAGTGAGGCAAAGATCAGCATTGCCACGCATGGCTTTTTATATGGGACCGCCGTTTTCGGTGGAATGCGAGCTTATTGGAACGAAGAGAAAAAACGTCTCTTCGTTTTTCGTCCTTACGACCATTTTCACCGCTTGTTAAATTCGGGGAAAATGATGGCAATGGACATTCAATACGACGAGGAAAGCTTGATGCAGCTCACCCTGGATGTTTTACGGACGGATAACTGGCAGCAGGATATATACCTGCGTCCCACCATCTATAAATCAGACATGGGCATCGGCGTACGCTTGCACGACCTGAAGGATGATTTTTGCATGTTCGTAATGGCATTTGAGAAGTATGTCAAAAACGATACGAATGCGCATGTGACTTTTTCCTCGTGGCGGCGCATCGACGATAATGCCATACCCGCGCGCGGAAAAATATCGGGCGCGTATGCAAACTCGGCTCTGGCCAAAACAGATGCAAATCGCGCCGGCTTCGATGAGGCAATCGTGCTGGATCAAAACGGACATGTCTCTGAGGGTTCGGCCATGAACATCTTCATGGTGCGCGATGGCGTGCTGATCACGCCGCCGATAACCGATAATATTCTGGAGGGCATCACCCGCCGCTCCATTATTGAACTGGCGCGCAATGAAATGGGACTCCAGGTGGTGGAACGCTCGATTGACCGCACGGAAGTTTTTATCGCAGACGAAATGTTCATGACAGGTACTGCCGCGCAGGTTGTGGCAGTGACGAGAATCGATCACCGTCCCCTTGGCGCGGGGCTGATGGGACCCATCACAACCAAATTACGGTCGCTTTTCGATGATGTCGTGCGCGCAAAAGTTCCAAAATATCAAAATTGGGTCATGGAAGTTAAATAACAAAAAGTCCGTCATTTTGTCAGTGACGGACTTTTTGTTACATCTGCTTTATTATGGGTTCTTCTTAAATCTCACCAGCGCCAGGTTTTTTGAACAATCGCTGAAGGTATCAATATATATATTATCAGAGAGCGGCAGACCAGCCTGGTCAAGGATCTGAATATACAACTCGCCCTTGGATGAAAGTGGAACTGTGCCCAGGAAAAATTCATAACCGGATTGTCCATACGCGGGAGCAATACTACTTACGGTTAATTCATTCTTGGTTTTCCTATCATAAAAACCTACGAGACGGATGGTCATCCTGAGCATATCTGCATTGTTGGCATCCACGATCGTCCCGCCGACACCCTGCCAGTTACAACCCATTTCAGGATGAATAATCGTGCTGTCGATGTATGTAATGGTCGCAGAGAAGGGCGATTTGGGCGTCTTGGTCGGCGTTGGGGTAATGGACGGCGTCACCAGCGAGACCAGTGTAGGGGATGGCTCCAGGGTGAAAGTCGGCAAAAGAGTGGGCGTTTCAGTCACATTTACGGGAGTGAGCGTCCAGGTTGGCTGTAATTGAATGGGCGTGATCGTAGGCGTGGGAGGCAGATTAAGATTGGGCGGGACAGGCGGGAAGGGATTAATCGCGGAGTTGGGTATCAAAAAGATAGCAACATAGTACAAACCAATGCCAAATGCAGCGATCAAAGTGAGAATACTTAACATATCCCACAGCTCAAGGCGCGGGCCTTGCTTTTTGGGTGCAGGGGGATCTTCATAGTTGTAATTGTTCATTATGCTGCTCCGAAATTAATTCTCATACCAAAAGGTCGGGATGTCCACCCTATTTTATGGGGTTTTCCCACATCATGGGGCCAGTACAATTTCGCTTTTTGCGCGTTTTTCAGCAAGCCAACTCCTTAATGCCAGCTCCTGCATGGTCAATAAGGCATCTGGGGACAATGGGTGATCACCGCGTTCAAGCGCCTTGAAGATATGAAAACCAGCATCGGTTGTAATGATCTCGCTATATTCGCCTGCCTGCAAAGCAAAAACAGCCTCATCCGCGCCCGCATCCAGCAGATAACCGCGCGGCACCCAACCCAATTCGCCAAGTGTGAGCGGATCATATAATGCCGCAATTTCGTCGAAATCCGCGCCGGCCTTCAATTGCTCCAACGCAGTCCGTGCATCTGCTTCATCATAAGTCAAAATCTGGCGCACATGAATTTGCTCCACAGTCTCTGGCACATCCGCAATGATTTTGTCACGCATCCAGGCCGCTTCTGCAGAGCGTTTCAATACGGCTCGGAAGGATATATCGTCATAGCCGTGAGCAGACTGCCATGCAGATAGAGCCTCTGTCCCTCCAATTTCAGAGGCCAACGCCTCAATCCTGGACTGGAGGCCTGCTTCTGTCAAATTAAAATTCGCGCCCCTCGCGGCTTGTGACAGTAAAAACTGCGCGATCATATCTTCCAGAACGAGCTTGTTCGCATCCTCGTCAGTGACAATGGTGCCAGGCGCAGTTTGTGCGGCTTGGTAACGTTCGAGTTCTGCCTGAAACTCTGCCAGGGTGATGTATTCTCCATTGACAATGGCTGCCGAAGGCGGAGGCGTGGCAGTGGGAGGCACGGGCGTAAAAGTCGGCACCTCGAAAGTGGGTGTGTTCGAGGTCCCGAAAGAGGCGCAAGCAGAAATGCTTATCGCCAGAATCAAAAATAATTGAGGCAAAAGAGAACGGGGTTTGAAAAACATCGTCAAGATTATACCAACGAAAAACCCTCACCCCTTGCCCCCTCCCAGAGGGAGAGGGGTTGGGGTGAGGGTTAAGAGAGGTCGAAATTGGATTTAGTAATCCATGCCACCCATGCCGCCAGGAGGCATGGCAGGAGCGTTTTCCTTCGCGGGCACATCGGTGATGAGCACGTCTGTGGTAAGGATCATCGCGGCAATGGAGGCGGCGTTTTCGAGAGCGCCGCGCACAACCTTGACGGGGTCAATCACGCCCGCTTTGATCATGTCCACGTATTCGCCGGTGAGTACGTTGAAGCCGATGTTCGAGTTCTTCTTCTCGGCGGCAGTGCGGCGGACCGTGTCAATGATGACGGAGCCATCTTCGCCAGCGTTGGAAGCGAGCTTGCGAATGGGGGCTTCGAGCGCCTTCTTGACGATATTGATACCGACCTTGATTTCCTCGTTCTCGTCTTCAGCATGAGCCTTGGCGAGCTTGTCGAGTTTGGCAGCGGCGTTGATGAGGGAGATCTCACCACCAGGGACGATACCTTCTTCAACTGCGGCGCGGGCGGCAGAGAGAGCATCTTCCACGCGGTGTTTCTTTTCCTTCATTTCAGTTTCAGTCGCGGCGCCTACGCGGATGATGGCAACACCACCGCTGAGCTTGGCAAGACGTTCCTGAAGTTTTTCCTTGTCATAATCGCTGGTGCTCTTGTCGATCTCGATGCGGATTTCCTTGATACGGCCTTCGATATCGCCCTTCTTGCCCTTGCCGCCAATAATGGTGGTGTTTTCCTTGTCAGAGACAATCTTCTCGGCGCGGCCAAGGTCTTGCACAGTGGCAGACTCGAGTTTGCGGCCAGTCTCTTCAGAAATGACCTGTCCACCGGTAAGCACGGCAATATCCTGCAGCATGGCCTTGCGGCGATCACCAAAGCCAGGGGCCTTGATGGCGAGCACGTTGAGCATACCGCGGATCTTGTTCAGGATCAGGGTGGCGAGGGCCTCGCCGTCCACATCTTCAGAGATGATGACGAGTTCGCGCTTGCCGAGCTGGACGAGTTTCTCCAGCAAAGGAACGATGTCCTGTGCAGCGGAGATCTTCTTGTCGTAGATCAAGACATATGCGTCGCTGATCTGGGCTTCCATTTGATCGGCATTGGTGATGAAGTAGGGGGAGAGATAACCACGGTCAAACTGCATACCTTCAACGTATTCAGTTTCGAACTGCATGGTCTTGGATTCTTCAACGGTGATGACGCCGTCTTTGCCGACCTTGTCCATCACGTCTGCAATCAATTCACCAATTTCAACATCTGCGGCAGAGTTGGTGGCCACAGAGGCAATTTCTTCACGGGTGTCGATCTTGGTGGAATTCTTCTTGAGCTCAACCACAATGGTTTCGGTGGCAAGTTCAATACCGCGCTTGAGCAGCATCGGATTGTAACCGGCTTCGAGAGCCTTTAAACCTTCGGTAACAATGGCATAAGCCAAAACGGTGGAGGTGGTTGTACCGTCACCGGCAATGTCATTGGTCTTCTGAGCGGCTTCCTTCAAAAGCTGGGCGCCCATATTCTCGAGCGGATCTTCGAGTTCAATTTCCTTGGCAACCGAAACACCGTCGTGCGTGATGGTGGGGGAGCCAAATTTGCGGTCAATTGCCACATTGCGACCTTTGGGGCCGAGAGTTGCGGAAACAGCGTTCGCAACTACGGTCATGCCGTTCTTAAGCTTACGGCGGGCTTCTTCTGAAAATACAAGTTGTTTAGCAGCCATAGTTCACTTCCTATTTTAATTATTTCTTTGGGATTAACCGACAATGCCGAGAAGATCGCTCTCGCGCATGATGAGCAATTTCTTGCCATCAATCTTGACCTCAGTGCCGGAATACTTGGCGAAGAGAATTACATCGCCAACCTTCACGTCCATGGCCACGCGTTCGCCCTTGTCGTTACGATCGCCGGGGCCGACAGCCAGTACCTTGCCCTGCTGGGGTTTTTCCTTCGCGGTTTCGGGAAGAACGATACCGCCAGCGGTTACTTCTTCCTGCTCGATGGGTACCACCAACACGCGGCCGCCCAAAGGTTTAAATGAGATTTTTGCCATTTCTTGCCTCCGTAAGAGATTTGGAATTGTTGAATAAGCACACAATTAGCACTCACGACTATCGAGTGCTAATTGCAATATTACCCAGTTAAATTAGTCAAGTCAAGGGGGTTGTATAAATTCTTACGAAACTCTGACACATACCCGCTTTTCGGCACGGTTTCAACGATCAGAGCAGCGCCTCAGCCTTACCGGCAGGCTGGTTCAGTATCAATTACAAGTCATCTCAAAAATGTCACCCTGCGCTCTGGGTCTCTACCGCCTAAAATAAGGGGCTCTTTAGGCTCTTCAATTGTGCAGCTCAAGCATCTCCATTACTTTAACGTTGGGATTGGCGTCACATCCATCAATCCCGGCGTGGTTGTGGTATTGACGCCCGTGTCTCCTCCAGAATCGAACGCACAGATTGTACGCACCACTACAATATCCGCGGCAATGTTTGGATCGTTATCGTATTCCGAGGCTTCCATTTCGGCCGCAACAGCCAGCGCTTCGCCGCAATGACTATTTTTGGGCGTACTCAATGCCGCCAACTCGGACGCATAGACATCGTAATAATAAACCGTGCCGGCATTGAGCTCCAATCCTATCACTTCTGATTCGGTATCATTTGGTCCGCAGCCACCGCGTCCATCACAGGATTCTTGCGGGCTACAACCACGCACTGCACATTTGAGCGCCAGGATGCCGGTCTCGTAATTGCGATTCTTGTGGTACAAAATACCCAATTCACCATAAAATTCTGCCTTACTGGGTTGGAATTCAATTGTTTTTTGCACGTTACGAATGGCGATGAAGAATTCACCCATTTGCGAATAAGTCTTTGCGATAGAGAGATAAGGCACAGGGTCCTGCACCCCCAACTGCTCGTTAATACGGGCGGTTTGTGCAAAATATTCAAGTGACTTTTCGTAAAGCTGGCGCTGAATTTCCTCGTTGGGACTTTCAAAGGCAAGACGGCGATACCCCGCTCCCGCCCGCAGGTATAAAAACGTCAAGTTGGGTGTGATGGCGATGGCGCGGTCATAGGCTTCGATTGCGAGGGCATATTCACTTAGCGATTCAAGTACATACGCGTGAACCCGATGCACATCCATCAATGAAGAGTCGCGTTCCAAAGCCTGCTCGATGTATTGCTGGGCTTGTGTCCATTTTTGCTGATCCACCAACACTTCGGCATAATAAGCCAATGCCAGGGTATTTGCATTGTCCAATTGCAAAGCGCGCACTGCTTCCTCCTCAGCTTTTCTAAGCAGAGATTGTCTTTCGCGCTCATCTTCGATATAAGATGCCTTCCAATCCATGACAAACGCGTACACCGCATGGGCATAACTGTCATCCGGGTTTACTTCCACGGCTTTTTCGGCGGACTTCATCGCTTCATCCAGGCGAACAAGGATTTCATCTTTCTGAACAAGCAGAGCAGTGGAATAGGTCTGAATGCGGGCCAACTTCGCCCACACCTCCGCATTGTTCGGGTCGACTTTTGCAGCTTCGCGATAGGCTGTAATCGCCCCGGGACTTACCGTGCCATCTGCGCTCGTGGAATCTTCCAATTTGCCGGCTGTAAATAATGCATCCCCTTCAATTGAGTAAGATTGGGCAAAGCGCGTGGGAGTGGGAGTAGGTAAAAACAGCGGCTTTATATCTCCCTGCCGCACAGAGCGGATCAGCCAAATCCCTCCAAGGATCAAAATGACCCAGAAGAACATGCGATAGACGCTGGATTCATCGCGGCGACGAAAGATATTGCGTTTTTGGTAAATGTTCATGGTGTGGGCAAGGCCGTCGCAACAGAATCAGGCGCGGGTGAGGCCGGAGGCGGGACCGGGGTCTGCGCAAGATTTTGTTCACAACGGCTGTTGATCGCATTGGCATTATCCACGGCCAGTTCATCCGCTGGGACGCGGGCAATGATCATCTGTGCGATCTGCAAGGCTTCGCCGCATTGATTCAGACGCGCAAGCGCGAGACCGTATGTAAAATAATATTCTGCAATTCGGGTGCTCGGGGTAAGAGCAATTGCATCTAGCTGAATGCCGTCCTGCGTGAACCCGCCATTGACCACATATTTAAATTGCTCAACGGCTTCGGGCCAGTATGCATTGCGGTAATACATCACACCGAGATTGCCGCGCAAATTGGTATCCGCAGGATTATTGGCCACAGCGGATTCAGCATACTGCATGGCCTTGCCGTATTCACCAATGGTGGCATACGTGCGTGACATCAAAAGATCGGGCGTTGGGTCCTCGGGATTAAGCGCGTTTGCACGTGTGAATTCCTGCACCGCCTGGTCGTAAATTCCGAGGATGCGGTAGTTGCTTCCAATTTTAAGATGCAAATCCGCGATATTGCCGTTGATGGCGATGGCAGCTTCGTATTCGCGGATGGCCTCTGCGTAATTTGCAGTGGCTTCCAGGATGATGCCGCGTGCGCGATGGGTCTCGAGTGTATCCGGCGCAAGCGCAAGCGCAACTTTTGATTCTTCAATCGCTTTTTCAACGCCATCATAAGAGCCTGTTCCGTTATAGTAGGAATCAACCAGGATCTCGACATAATATGCGTGAGCCAGGGCATTATTGGGGTCAAGTTCCAATGCGCGTTTGATGCTGGATTCAGCTTCGAGATAATCGCCTTGAAAACCAAGCACCCAGGCAAGCACCGCATGAGCCATGGAATTGCTGGGATTGAGCAACAAGGCATCTTCAGCGCTGACCTGCGCTTCTTTATATTGGCCTGCAAACGCAAGAGTGCGCGCCAGCATGACATGCACAGCGGGGTCCTCGGGACGCGATGAAATTGCATTTCGATAGGCGTCAATGGCGGGGATCAGCTTGCCTTCCTTGAACAACTCTTCCGCCTGGACAATGAATGTTTCGGGTGCAAGGGTTGGGGTTGGCGAGGAGACACCGAGGGGGGTTTGATTCGGGAGTATGAACCGATTGACATACGAGCCGCCCAAAACAAGCAGGCACAATAGAATAATACGGAACCAGTTCGGTCTTTTCCGCCGCCGGTTCATGCTCCATTTACTTCCTTTTAAATACATGAATTGATATTACCATCCGCAGGAAAACAAAGTCAAGCAGGGGTATTGATCTCTAATTTGCTTCTTATATGTTAAAATCCCTCCATGCAATTCGAGGTCTTCACCCTCCTGCCTGAAGTATTCCCCTCCTATCTTGAAACCAGCATCATCAAACGCGCCCGCGAACGCGGATTGATCAAAGTGAATGTACATAACATCCGCGACTACGCCCGCGACAAACACCACACCACCGATGACCTGCCCTACGGCGGTGGCGGCGGGATGGTGATGAAACCAGAACCAGTATTCGAGGCGATAGAATCTGTACTGGAACTGATCCCGCTTCCTGCTCCGCCCGAACCCCTATCATCCCCGATGGGGAAATCAAACATCCCAATTATTTTACTCACCCCGCAGGGGCGCGTCTTTAACCAGACCTTCGCCCAGGAACTATCCCAATATCCGCACATTGTTCTGCTCTGCGGACGCTACGAAGGGATAGACGAACGCATCCGCGAGCATCTTGTCACAGATGAAATCTCCATCGGCGATTATGTGCTGACAGGCGGTGAACTCCCGGCTCTCATCCTGATTGACTCAATTGCACGCCTCCTGCCTGATGTGCTCGGCGACCCCACCGGCGCAGAGGATGACTCACATGCCATGGGCCTGCTCGAATACCCGCATTACACCCGTCCCCCGGAATTTCGCGGTTGGAAAGCGCCGGACGTTTTGCTCTCCGGCGATCACGGCAAAATACAAAAATGGCGCCGCGAGCAGGCCTTGCTGAGAACTTTTAATAAACGCCCCGATATGCTGGAAAAAACGGAATTGAGTAAAGAGGATAAGAAGTTTATCGAAGGTCTAAACAGGCCCTGAGCAATGTCGAAGGGTCATAGGTCGAACGAACTTAAACTTTCAACCATCGATTATTAAACCCATCCACGGAGGAAAACATGAAATTCAACTATGGCAGGACCTTTCTGCTCGGTTTTGGTTTCCTGGGAATAAGCATCATCTGGCCCATTTTTAATCAGTATATTCCCCTCTTTTTACAAGCTGGCAACCCGGAATTTGAAAGACAGCTATTGGCTGAAGGCCGAGCCATTCCAGATATTGTCGGCTTCGGACTCGCTCCCAGCCTGGCGCTATTCATCATGACCTGGGACAACATCATAAATATGTTCGTCCAACCCTGGGTTGGAGCAAAAAGCGACCAGACCTGGAATCGCTTCGGCAGGCGCAAACCCTGGATATTAATAGGCGCGCCAATTGCCTTGCTTGGTTTCGTCTTCATCCCTGTGGCGCAATCTGTGCTTGCCATCGCGGTGTTCATATTAATCACAAACGTCGGCATGTCATTGTTCCGCTCGCCAACCGTTGCCTGGCTTGGCGATCTTTTTGAGCCAAAAGAGCGCAGCAAGGCCAATGGGGTCATTAATTTCATGGGAGGCGTTGGAGGCTTTCTGGCATATTTCGGCGGCGGTTTTCTGTTTAATTCCTTTGGCCGCACAGCCCCCTTCGTGGCTGGCGCAATCGCAATGGCCGTGGCATTGACCGTTGTATTACTTTTTATAAAGGAGCCGGAACAGTTAGAGACCGAAGTGAAGGAAAAAGAACGCAGTGTGTTGGATAACTTGAAAGTGGTTTTCGACAACCCGGATAAGAGCGGGCTCTTTGTATTGCTTGGAATCCTTTTCTGGTTCATGGCATTCAACGCACTCGAGACAGGGCTGTCGTCCTTCGCTGTTTTTACACTTGGAATGCAGGCAGGCACAGCCTCCATTTATGCCGCCCTGGTAACGATCACATTCATTATCTTTGCAGTTCCGGCAGGAAACTTTGGCACCCGCTTTGGGCGCGGACCCGTAATTCGAGTCGGGCTGATCGGTCTGACAATCCTGACTTTGGTTGGCTACTTATTCATTAATAGTGTATTGACTTTTGCGATTGTCCTGATCCTGATCGGCGTTTTTTGGGCGATGGTCAATGTTAATAGTTTGCCGCTGGTATACGATCACGGGGATGAAAAGCGAATTGGCGCCTTTACAGGTTTGTACTATCTATCGTCGCAATTGGCTGCTGTACTGGGTCCAACGCTTGGAGGAATCCTGGTGGATGCCCTGGGAGACCAGTATCGCTGGTTATGGTTATTTTCCACCGTATTCATGGCTGTTGCCCTTGCAATGATGTTTCGTGTCAAACGCGGTGAAACGCAAGCGATTTAAGCGGGAAGTTATGTGTCACGAATCATATTGAGGTTATCCATTCCGGCGATTGTACTATTGAGCCTCTCAGCTTGCCTGCAATCGTCGGATTGTTTTCAAGAGGATCTCTTCTGTACGGCACTGGTGACAGATACGCTCGGCATTAACGATCATGGCATGAATCAAGATACCTGGGCGGGATTGGAAAAAGCCAGAGCAAAGGGACTCGTTGAACGGGTTGAGTATATTGAATCAGTGGATCCGCGTGATTATGAAAAGAATATCGTCTACTTTGCTGAAAAGGGATATGACGTGATCGTCAGCGTGGGAGCCGGT
Organism: uncultured Anaerolinea sp.; assembly: GCA_964511765.1. Lineage (GTDB taxonomy): Bacteria > Chloroflexota > Anaerolineae > Anaerolineales > Villigracilaceae > Villigracilis. The sequence goes on along the minus strand of CAZEGE010000045.1, from coordinate 7,338 downwards.
TTGCAGGATGAAACGCTTCTTGCCGCCGACCTGTATCCTGAGTCTGTTTTCGTCGGCATGAATCAATCCCATGCAGAACCACGCCCAAACCTCATCCCGATCACTTTTGCAGAGGACCAAATGGGATTCGCGGCCGGGGCCTTGGCGGCTCACTTAAGCAAGACAAGAGTTATTGGAGCTGTTTGTGAAACATCCGGCATCGAGGCGATGTGGCGATATTGTGAGGGGTTTCGTGCAGGCGCAAAATATTTCGATGAAAGCATAAAGTTACTTATCAGTTATCGCGATGATGGAGATCGTGAAAGAATATTTATTGACGAAACATGGGGCTATGAAACTGCAAATAAATCGATCTTCCGCGGGGCGGATGTGATCTTCGCGGCAGGAGGAGCCACCGCGCAGGGCGCCGTCCGTGCGGCAACGGAGGCAAATGTCCTTGCGATTGGAACAGAACGCGATCAGGCGGCGGCCTTGGGAGAATCGGGCAAAGGCGTGGTGACCTCCATCTATGGGCAGGCTAGCTTCGATATCCAGGAAGTGATGCGTTTGTTGAGGGAAGGAAAGATTAGCGAGGGGCGAACCGGTCAATTTGGGGTTGTGCCGTTGGATGGGAAATTCCCGGAAAGTCTGAAAACCGAGCTGGAAGCCCTGCTTTTGGGGCTATGGAATGGGGAGATTAAGACAAATGTAACCTTTAAGAAGCCTTAACGTTGTTCAGGACTTGCACAATGAAAAGAGAAGATTTATACTTGAAATGTCATACGGCTATGCTGAAAGATGGGCATGCCATTCAAATCTTTACTCTTCTAGAGGAGAAGAAAAAATGAAAAAAATGTACTTTGTTACTGCGTTGGTGATCATCGCCTCGATGGTCCTTACCGCCTGTGGCAGTGCTGCTGCACCCAGCGAAGCCGATTGTTCCAAGGCGGAAGTATTCTGTGTTGGTCTCGTGACTGACGTTGGCAAGATCAATGATAAGTCATTCAATCAATCCGCCTGGGAAGGCGTCCAGAAGTCCAAGACCGATGGCGTGGCTGATGTTGTCCAATTCATTGAGACATCCGACGCAAAAGACTATGCTAAAAATATCAGCACCTTTGCTGATGCCGGTTATGACGTGATCGTAACCGTCGGTTTCGGTCTCGGCGAAGCTACCGGCGCGGCGGCTGTCACCTACCCCAATGTTAAATTCATCGGCGTGGATCAGTTCCTTGCATGGGAATATGACGATGACGCCACCAATGATGTTGCCAATCACACCGGTCTTAACTTCCCTGAAGATAATGCCGGTTTCCTCGTTGGCGCGCTCGGCGCGATGATGTCCGAGAGCCATAAGATCGGTGCCGTTTGCGGTACCGACGTGGTTCCCCCCGTTTGGCGCTTTGGCGAAGGCTACAAAGCCGGCGCCGCGTATGCCGACGGCATGAAAGGCACGACCACCGAAGTATTCGTTGTGTACCACAGCGACGTGGGCTTCGACAAGACCTTCACCGACCCCGAATGGGGCGCGCAGACCGCCAAGTCCATGATGGATCAGGGTGCGGATGCGATCTTCGGTTGTGGCGGTCTCACCGGTAACGGCGCGGTCACTGCTGCCGCCCAGGCTGGCGCGTATGGCATCGGCGTGGATACCGACCAATACCTGACCCTGACCGAAGCTGCTCCGCGCATGCTCTCCAGCGCGATGAAGATGATCACCCCGGGCGTCGCAGACTTGGTTGCAAAAGCCAAGGACGGATCCATTGCAGGCGGCAACGCTTTCGGCACGGCTGGTTATGCTCCCTTCCACGACCTGGATAGCAAGGTCCCCGCTGAAGTCAAAGCCGAGATGGAAAAGATCGACGCTGGTTTGCTTGATGGCTCCATCAAGACCAACGTTCCCCCCGTCAAGCCGTAGTTTCGATCTTTACGTATAATAAAAAGGGAAAGAGGTTTAAGCCTCTTTCCCTTTTTATTTTTATTGAGAAAGATACTTGTTTGATATAATCGCCTCATAATTCACGAGTTCCACTGGAGCGAAGGATGCAATCAGAGAAGCGATCACATTCGTCGGCAAGACAAATACTGCAAACGGTCTTGGATGCCAGCTTGGTACCATTTCTCGCGATTCTAACCGCAGTGGTTGTCGGCGGCATCATTATCAGGTTCGTAGGCGGGGATCCGTTTTTAGCCTATAAGGGCTTGATCCAGGGTTCGCTTGGCTCGAAGAAGGCATTAAGTGAAACGGCTGTTTGGGCAACTCCTTATATTTTCGCTGGCTTGGCGGTCGCGCTGGCATTCAAAGGCGGTCTGTTCAATATCGGCGCGGAAGGACAACTCGCCGTCGGCGCTGTCTTTTCAGCTTTGATCGGCTACGCCCTGCCGGAGTGGCTTGGGTTTGACCTGCCCACTGTCATTCACCTGCCACTCGCCATCTTCGTTGGCATGTTAATGGGCGGGATATGGGCGGGTATCGTCGGGGCGCTTAAAGCGTATACAGGCGGACATGAAGTCATCAACACCATCATGATGAACTACATTGCGTTGAATACAACCTCGTTCTTATTGAACGGCGTGATGAAAGACAGAAGCCCCACGAACGTGATCGCTCGTACGCCCTTGATCGCGGAAAGTGCGCGCATGCCTTCCATCTTCGAGGGTTTGCGTATTCACTGGGGATTTGTGCTTGCCTTGCTCGTAGCCTTCTTCATCTGGTGGTTACTGAATAAGACCACGCTGGGGTTTGAGATCCGCACGGTTGGATTGAATCCCGATGCCGCAAAATATGCGGGCATCAAGGTAAAGCGCACCATTATCATCACAATGCTGCTTTCGGGTATGCTCGCCGGATTGGCAGGCTCCATTGAAGTGACTGGCTTGAACTACCGCCATGAACTTGGATTCTCGGTCGGGTATGGTTACGACGCGATTGCGATTGCCCTGCTGGGGAAATCCCATCCGTTGGGAATTGTGCTGGCGTCCTTCCTCTTCGCGGCGATGCGCAACGGCGCAACGCGTATGCAATTCCTGACGCAAATGCCCGTAGACCTGATCTCGATGATACAGGCACTGATCCTGCTATTCGTCGCGGCGGACGCAATCGTGCGCTATATCTACCGCATTAAATCCAAGGGCGAGCGGGTCGTACTCACTCGCGGCTGGGGAGGCTAGGAGAATTATGGACTGGAAACGTTTTATCTTCATTGCCCTGATCATTGCCGTTCTCTTTGGCACGGTCGTGATGGTTGGGCAGGCAAAACAACCGCCGCTGTTGATCATCACCAGTATGTTGGCTACTACCATTGCCGTCGCCACGCCGCTGACATTGGGCGCGCTTTCAGGCGTATTCTGCGAACGCGCGGGCGTGGTCAATATCGGTATTGAAGGCATGATGCTTACCGCCGCATTCTTCGGCTGGCTGGGCGCTATCTACATGTTCCACATCTTTGAACTTGGGGCTGGGGTCAGCATTTTTCTCGGCGTCATCTTCGCGATCCTCTCCGGCGGGTTGATGGCTTTGCTTCACGCGGCGCTCTCGATCACCTTCAAAGTAGATCAGATCATCGGCGGAACGGTCATCAATATCCTGGCGGTGGGACTCACCGGTTTCCTAAACCGCCAGTTGTTCTTTGGTAAAGGCAGCGTCTTCGGCGGAAACGTGCCAAGCTCCCCCGGCGTTTTGCCCACCATCCATATTCCTATTACGGAGATATTCGCGCCAATTTGCGACGCATCCGAAGTTTGTTTGCAAAACGTGCAGGCGATTAACCGCGTGTTCGACCAAAAACCGATTGCAATAGGCGCAATCCTGCTTGTCTTTTTCGCGCATTACATCTTGTTCAATACCCGTTGGGGCTTGCGCACGCGCGCGGTAGGGGAACATCCCAAAGCCGCGGATACGGTCGGCATCAATGTTTTCAAAATGCGTTATGCCAACGTCATCATCGGCGGGATGTTTGCCGGGCTTGCGGGCGCGTACTTCACCATCGAGTCTGTCCCGTCCTTCGAACCGATGCTGACCAACGGGCGCGGATTCATCTCCCTGGCCGCGATGATCTTCGGCAACTGGACACCCATCGGCGCGTGGGCTGCCGCGCTGGTCTTTGGCGCGTCACAGGCGCTGCTGATCAACATGCAAATCTACCGCGACGTGATTCCCCCGCAATGGTCGTTTCTGCAAGAATCCTATATTGTGGGACTCACGCCCTATATCCTCACCATGTTCATCCTAACGGGCATCATCGGCAGGACCACGCCGCCCGCCGCAGATGGCGTGCCTTACGAGAAATAAGAGAGCGCCATGACTGAACACAACATCGTCCTTGAAGCCACAGGCATCACCAAACAATTTCCCGGCGTTCTTGCCAATGACAACGTCAACTTCGACCTGCGCAAAGGCGAGATCCATGCATTACTCGGAGAGAATGGCGCAGGCAAAACTACATTGATGAATCTCATATACGGTTTATACCGTCCCGATAAGGGCGAGGTCAACGTTAATGGGAAAACGGTAATAATCCATTCTCCAAAGGACGCCATTGCGGTTGGGATTGGCATGGTACATCAACATTTCATGCTTATTCCGGTTTTCGACGTGGCGGAAAATGTCATGCTGGGAGATGAGACGATCAAACGAGGTTCACTGGACCATAATACAGTCGCGGAAAAAATCAATAAAATCTCCAAACAATACGGCCTGGATGTAGATCCAAACGCGCTGGTGGGCACCCTGCCGGTGGGTTTGCAGCAACGTGTAGAGATCGTCAAAACCCTGTATCGCAATGCAGAGATCGTCATTCTCGATGAGCCGACCGCAGTGCTCACGCCGCAGGAGGCCGAGGACCTCTTCCGTATCATGCGCGACCTGACCGCGCGCGGCGTTTCCATCATTTTTATCACCCATAAACTTAAAGAGGTGCTTGCGATTGCAGATCGCATCACTGTCATGCGCGCAGGGCGGGTCGTCAATACGGTCACGCCATCGGAAACGGATTCTGCCCAATTGGCCAATATGATGGTTGGACGCCAGGTTATCCTCACTGTAGATAAAAAAGATCACGAAGCAGCCGGAGAAATTCTCACAGTGGAGGGGCTTTCTGTCCGCGACCAGCGCGACCTGGAAACAGTTCATAATGTCTCCTTCTCTGTGCGCGGCGGCGAGGTGTTGGGTATTGCAGGCGTGCAAGGCAATGGACAGACCGAGCTTTCCGAAGCGCTGACCGGCTTGCGCCATACAACTGGAGGCAGGGTCTTGATCGGCGGGCATGACGTCACGGGAAAATCACCTCGGGTCATGACAGAAACGGGGCTGGCGCACATTCCCGAAGACCGCCAGCGTCACGGTTTGGTACTCTCCTATACCGTTGCCGATAACTTGGCGCTTTGTGATTACTATCACCCGCCTTTTAGCCAGCATGGCGTCATGCAGCCAAAAGCGCTAGACGAAAACGCGCGTAAACTCATCAGCGCATTCGACGTTCGCACGCCATCGCCATTCGTAAATGCGGGCAAACTCTCCGGCGGCAACCAGCAGAAGGTCATCGTGGCGCGTGAACTCAGCCGGGACGTAAAGCTGGTCATCGCCAATCAACCCACGCGCGGCCTGGATGTCGGCTCGATTGAATACATCCACAGTGAGATCATCAAAATGCGGGACCGGGGCGTCGCCGTCCTGCTCATCTCCGCCGAACTCGATGAGATCATGGCTCTCTCGGACCGCATCGCCGTCATGTATCGCGGGCAAATTGTCACAATTGTGGAAGCGAAAAAGGCCACCCGCGAACAACTTGGATTGTGGATGGCTGGCGCACACCTGGAAACTGCATAAAATACCCGCTTCATTATTGACTCAAGTCTGATCCACCCAAACAGGAGTTGTGAAACTCCCGTTTGGATTTAAGCACGAAATATAAAATATCCAAATCCCAACACATAATCTGTCATTGCGAGCCCGCCAGGGCGAAGCAATCTCCATCACAAGCAGCGGATTGCTTTGACGGGCTTTGCCCTCCTCGCACATCGTCCCCGTAAGGGAATGACGGGTTTTATACTGGATTTTCCGTACTCCCTAAAGAGATGGCAAACACATTCTTGCGGTAAAATATCTTATTATCCAGGAGAAGAAAACCATGAACAAGAAAAAACGCTTATTCAACCTGTTGATCATTGCCGCCTTATTTCTTGGCGCATGTAACCTGCCATCGGGCAGCCAGGGGGAGGAATTAAGCATGACTGCCGCAGCGCAAACCGTGGAAGCCTTGTTGAGCGCCACCCCGGCTGTAACAAACACCGATACCCCGCTCCCGGTTCCAACCACACTGACCTCCACACCCCTGCCTGATTCGACAAACACGCCGGCTACGCCCGCCACCTCAACTTGCAATGTGGCACAATTTATCGCAGATATCACCATCCCGGATGGGACCGTCATGACACCCGGACAGGCGTTCACCAAAAAATGGCGCATCAAGAACATTGGCTCCTGTGCCTGGAATGGCTATTCCCTCGTTTTTGACAGCGGCGACTCGATGGGCGGGCCTGCTTCAAAGCCAATCGAATCCCTCAACCCTGGTCAGGAAGTCGACCTCGAAGTAAACCTCACCGCCCCTGTCGCGCCTGATAACTATAAAGGCTACTGGCGCATCACCACAAACGGAAGCGTCCTTGTGCCTGTGGTAAACGGCTATCAGGGAAAATCCTTCTATGTATTGATTAAAGTACAGGGCCCGGCAACATTAGCTCCGGCCATCGCACAGACTACCCTGACTAATATATATGCCGAGGGCGGACAAGTCCGCTCCGACGGGTCAGTTCTTGCCCCACCCAATGCCGGCGATACAGATGCGAATGTAGTAGCGGAAGCATTTGCCAGCTTTGATATGACCGGCATCCCTGGCGGGGCGACCATCACCAAAGTCGTTGTAGACTTCAGCAGTGGATATGACACTCTTGGCAATCCATGGGATCTGGGAGGCGGGTGTTTACGCGCTTATCCGCAGAATTATGGTTCACTTGACGCGGGAGACTTCGTACCTGGGGACCCATTAGGCGCCGTCTTAAAATGGTGCGGTGCTGGCGAACTCAGTTCATCATTTGAAAGCACTGACCTAAAGGGCACAGTACAAAGCGCTGTGGGAAGTTCCCGCCTGCAATTACGTATACAATTCCGCGCGCCAACGACGAACAGCAACGGGGTTGCCGACATGGTGCGTCTCGGTACGATGAAATTGACCATTACTTATCAGTAAATTAACAGGCTCATAAATTATTAATAAAAGAGCATCCAGAATCAAACTGGGTGCTCTTTTAACAGTATAATATTTCCTGTAGTATGAAAGGAAGAAAATGACAAGATCCATA
>CAZEGE010000044.1:0-24935 GCA_964511765.1 uncultured Anaerolinea sp. | reverse complement strand
CGAAGGGGACATTTTAACTTTGGAGAAAAGGGACATTTTAACTTTGGACTAACACTTGAACAATCACCTGTTGACACAAAATTTATATTGGGATACACTTTCTTTTAAATGCTAACCAGTTGTACAAAGTTTCGGACTGGTCAATTCTGCGATATTTTTCCTTCCCACTCAACCAGGTATATGGCTGATGGTTGGCTGCGCTGTACTCTGATTTGCAGTTTGCATTGCTCACCATCCAGCATTCTACTGACACGGATTCCAGCTGAATAGGAATCCGTTTTTTTTATTTGCTCATCGAGAAAATCAATTAACTGAACAGGAGGTGGTATGAACTAAACCCTTGGATGATTGCATCGAGTTCCATCACTATGCTTCAAGAGCACCTATTTAGAATGATAATCAACCTTAAGAGGAGATGACGCAATGGTTAAGAACTTCAAATACATGTTAGTCAGCCTGCTTATAGCCAGCGCCTTTATACTGGGCGCTTGTGGTCAGGCTGCACCCGAAACGATAAAAATTGGGGTTAACGCAGAGTTGACTGGCGATATCCCTAAAGTTGGCGAAGGGACCAAATTCGCGGCCGAGATGTGGAAGGAGTCCATCGACAAGGCTGGCGGTCTGGATATCGGCGGCAAGAAATACCAGGTTGAACTGGTGATCGAGGACAACGAGGCTAAGGCCGAATCGGCCGTGGCTGCCAACACCAAGATGATCACGCAGGACGAAGTCCTGATCATCATCGGCCCGCAGGCCTCCAAGCAAGCCGTACCCGCCGGTCAGGTTGCTAACGACAATGAAACACCCATGATCAGCCCATGGTCGACCAACCCCAATACCACCCTGGACCGCCCGTGGGTCTTCCGCGCCTGTTTCCTGGATGACTTCCAAGGTCCGGCAGTAGCTAACTTTATCACCCAGGAATTCGGTTTTACCAAAGCTGCGGTGCTTTACGATATCGCATCCGATTACCCCAAAGGCCTGTCGGAATTCTTTAAGGCTGCCTGGGAAGGTATAAATGGCCCAGGCTCAGTGGTAGCTTACGAGAGCTTCACCACCAAAGACACCGACTTCAGCGCTCAACTTACCAAGATCCGCGATTCCGGGGCGGAGTTCCTCTTCACCCCGCAGTATTATAACGAAGTCGCTCTAATCGCCCAGCAGGCCCATCAACTGGGTTTCACCCAACCCATTGTCGGCAGTGATAGTTGGGGTTCCTCCGAACTGGTTCCGCTGTGTGGCGAAGATTGCTATGGGTCGTTCTTTACAACCCACTATGCCGCCGCCGGCGCCACCGGTGCCACCAAAGAATTCATCGATAATTACACCGCCAAACACGGTTACACCCCCGATGACGTGGGTGCCCTGACCTGGGATGCCTTCAACTTGGCCAAAGAGGCTATGCAGGACTGTGGCACGATCACCGGCGATCTAAAAGCTGACCGCACGTGCGTGCGCGATGCCTTGGCTAAGGTGACCGACTTTGCCGGCATCACCGGCACCATGACCTTCACCCCCGGGTCTGGTGACCCCAGCAAGTGCGCCGTGATCGTTAAGATCAACGATGCTGGCGAATTCACTTTCTATAAACAGTCTTGTCCGTAATCAGACCTCAGACCCATGTAGCGGGTTTTCTCTTACGCCAACCAGACTGACATGGGCACCTCGGGGCGGGCGAGGGTTATCCCCTGCGCCCGCCCTCTATAATCCATGAGGAGCATAGAGACTATGGGATCAATTCTACAAAATGTGGTCAACGCCTTGCAGTGGGGCTCCTTCTACGCCTTGATCGCTCTTGGCTACTCGATGGTTTACGGCGTGTTAATGCTCTTCAATTTCGCCCACGGCGATATCTTCATGGTCGGGGCCTACATCGGCTTCTTCATCGCCACCGGCTTGATCAGCCTGTCCACGATGGGTATTATCACCCTGCCCACCTGGGCATTGCTGACCCTGACCATCCTGTTGGCCATGTTTCTCACTTCTTTCGTTGGTGTGCTGGTAGAGCGTATCGGTTACCGCCCTTTGCGGAACGCCCCGCGCGCCTCAGCTGCTATCACCGGCTTGATGATCGGTATTATCCTTGAGACCGGCAACCTGGCCATCCTAGGTGCCTCCCGCAAAAAATTTCCCGATATCATTGAGACCACCACCTTCCAACTCGGTGAGGTCAGCCTGACCAACACCAAAATCTTGATCGTGTTGATCTCCTTGCTGTTAATGTTCGCCCTGCACCAGTTCATCCAACGCACCAAGTGGGGTATGGCAATGCGAGCGATGTCCTCCGACTTCCTGGTTGTACCCTTGATGGGTGTTCCGCTCAACACCATCGCCGCATTGACCTTCGGCCTGGGTTCGGCCCTGGCAGCGGCAGCCGGTGTCTTCTACGGCCTGGCGTATCCGGTGTTGGACCCTTACATGGGTATCGAATACGGTTGGAAAGCCTTTGTGGCAGCCATTCTGGGTGGGCGCGGTTCGGTGGTTGGCGCGGCGATCGCCGGCTTTTTGATGGGCTTTCTGGACATCTTTGTCGCCACCTATTTCCCTTCTACCATGCGCAACCTGATCAGTTTCTCTATTATCCTGATCATCCTGGCCTTCCGGCCGCATGGCTTTTTTGGCACTTCCCACAGCGCCTCATTGCGGTTATAAACCCCCAGTCTTAACCTTTGATACCCAGACGAGGAAAACCTATGGAAGAAACATCAGGACGCTCATCGCCTATACCACGTAAAGGGATCCGCCGCATCTGGAATTCTATACGCCAGTTCTTTGCCCAAACTCCGTTGCTTGGCTGGATTTTTGGCATGTTAGCCGCTTCTGGCCTGGAACTGCTGATCGGCTTTCCCCTAGCTCGCGCTATCGGGCTGAACAAAGCACCTGTGCTCTTCGGCGTCGATATTGCTCTGAAGACACCGTTGCTTCTGCCGGCCAGCCTGCTTTATGATCTGATCATCTATATCATCCCCATCGTTTTGGTGATGCGTTTCTTTACCCCCCTCACCAACCGCCTTTCTGGTTGGCTACTGCGTTATCCAGTGTGGCTCTCCGCCCTGGTTCATATGGCCCTGCTCTACCTGGCCCTGGACCTGTGGACCAGCGTAAGTGATTACCGGGTGTTGGTCGCCAAATTGATCATGATTGCCATTATGATCACCCTCAGCCTGAATGTGGTTAACGGCTTTATGGGTGAATTCTCCTGTTCCCACCCCGGTTTCATGGCCCTGGGAGCTTATGTCTCTTCCCTCATTACCGTGGTACTGTTCATTGGTGGTGATTTTGGATCGGCCATGTTGCCAGAATCCTTAGGGCCGCTCATCTTTCCCATCGCCCTGATCCTGGGAGGCTTGGTCGCCTCCCTGGGAGCCTTACTGGTCGCGATCCCCTCTTTCCGAACCCGCGGCGACTACCTGGCAATTATCTCCCTGGCTTTCCTGTTCATCATCAAAAGCCTATTTGAAAACCTGGAAATCCTGGGAGGGGCGCGCGGGTTCGGTAACCAGCCCAACTGGGCATCCCTGCCAGTAGTCTTTGTTTGGACGATGCTGTGCATTTGGGTGATCAACAACTTTGTCCAGTCCACCATGGGCAAAGCGCTGAATGCCGTGCGTGATAATGAGCTGGCAGCAGACGCCATGACGATTGACACCCGCGAGACTAAGATGATCACCTTTTTGTTTGCCGCCTTCTGGGCTGGCGTGGCTGGCGGTTTGTTCGCTCATGTCTTGCGTTACGTCAACCCCGGCACCTTCGGCCTGCAAAAACTGGCCGAGGTTCTGGCCATGCTCTACTTCGGCGGATTGAACTCCGTCACCGGTTCGATCGTGGGCGCTATCGGCTATAACCTGCTGAGCGAAATGTTGCGCCCGCTGGAACTGTTCAAATGGATCATCATCCCCTTGCTCTTGATTCTGGTGATGATCTACCGCCCTACCGGTCTGATCGCCTTTCGTGAGTTTGATCTGCAGAAAATCTTGCAACCCAAAACACCGCAGACGAAAGAAGAGGTGGAAAATGTCCCTCCTGCAAGTTAACCAGATGACTCACTACTTCGGTGGTCTACGGGCGGTGTATAACTATAACCTGTCCATTAATCCGGGGGAGATCCACGGTCTGATCGGCCCCAATGGCGCCGGCAAGACCACCATCTTCAACCTGATCACCGGCATCTACACTCCCTCCGAAGGCGACATCCTGCTGGATGGCAAATCCATCAAGGGCATGCGCCCACACCTGATTGCCGCTGCCGGGCTGGCTCGCACCTTTCAGAACATGAACTTGTGGCGTCATATGACCGTCCTGGAGCATGTCAAGCTGGCCCGCTACTCCAAACTGGATTACGGCCTGACGGGGGCTTTCTTCAACACCCCCAAACGCGTGCGGGAAGAAGCAGAGACCACCGCCATCGCCATGCAGTTGCTTGAGCTGGTGGGTATCAGCCACCTGGCGGACACCGTGGTCACCAACCTGCCTTATGGCGCCCAGCGCCGAGTGGAGATGGCCCGCGCCCTAGCCATTGAACCCAAAGTGCTCTTCCTGGACGAACCTACCGCTGGCATGAACCCGGAAGAAATGCAGCAGATGATCGAAATCGTGCGCAAGGTACATCGCCAGTTCAACCTGGCCATCTTCCTGATTGAGCACCGCATGCGGCTGGTGATGGAGCTGTCCGAGAGAATCCAGACCCTAGTCTTTGGCGAAGTGGTCGCTGAAGGCGTGCCGGAAGAGGTGCGCAACAATCCGCTGGTCATAGATGCCTACCTGGGAAAGGAGGTCGAAACCTGATGCTGCTCTCTGTCGAAAATCTCGCGATATCCTACGATCGCATCCGCGCCCTGCATGGCATCAGCTTCGAGGTCGATGAGGGCGAAATCGTCTGCATCATCGGCGCCAACGGAGCCGGAAAGAGCACCACCCTGCGGGCGATATCCGGCATGGTCCCACCCCAACCGGGCTCGAAGATGACCTTCATGGGTCAGGACCTGACCCACTTCCCGGCCGATAAAATCGTCAGCCAACTCGGCATCTCCCATGTGCCCGAAGGCCGGCGTTTATTTGGCAATCTGACTGTGATGGAAAACCTGAAGTTGGCCGCCTACGCTCGTAAAGACAACGCCAAGGTCGTGAGCGATTTTGAGCGTGTCTTCAGCATTTTCCCTCGCCTGAAAGAGCGTATACACCAGAATGCTGAGACCCTCAGCGGTGGCGAGCAGCAAATGCTGGCCGTGGGGCGGGCCTTGGTTAGCGCTCGCAAGATGATGTTGCTGGACGAGCCGTCGATGGGCTTGGCGCCGTTGTTGATGGGCCAGGTGTTCGAGGCCCTGCGCGGCATCAACCAGGAGGGCACCACCATCCTGCTGGTGGAGCAAAACGCCCGCATGGCGTTAAAGTTTTCCAGCCGTGGTTATGTGCTTGAAAACGGCAACCTGGTCCTTGAGGGTAAGTCGGTGGATTTACTTACCAATCCGGAAGTAAAGAAAGCCTATTTAGGTGGTTGAAGCGAGCCCATCCTAAAAAGGAATAAAATGACCCGATCGGTTTTGATTTTTACCGGTCGGGTCTTTGGTTGTTATTACAATCAGGGGCTCCGCGAACAGTCCATTTGCTTAATACACAGCCATTTAAAGTTGGTGATGCTTGCTATTTTTCCTCATAAGATGTTTAGAAGCTTTACCTCGGTCCCTGGCTTATAGCGAGGGATTTTTGCAATCAATACACCTTGCGTCTCTGTTTCTCCCCGCGAAGCATAAAATGATAATCTGCCATCTTATAAGGTGCAGTCCTTTCGTATCAGCAGCGGGAAAATTTTCTCGCCCATCATGTTTATTCTTCTGAAAATGTATCTATCAGCAGCTTGAAGTTTCCGCCGACGGGGTAGAGGATCGGGCAGGTGCAACCGCGCTTGACGTATTCCGCTACTTTGGCGCGCGCTTCGGCGGGTGTGCCTGAAGCGGTGATCTTGTCGACCAATTCGTCGGGGACGAAGTGCTTGGCTTTATTGATCTGTTCCTTTGTGGCGGGCCAACCCAATGTGGACTGTATATTGTCAATGACTTCCTGTGAAACATTCGAAGCCTTGGCGATATGTGGTTGTTGTGCGAGATATTGGCACAGCAATTCCTTGGTGTATTCAATCGCCTTGTCGTGATCTTCATCCACGGAACACACGATCAATTGTGGGCGGTCGATATCTTCGAGTTTGCGCCCGGCTTTCTTCGCGCCTTTTTCAAGCAATTCAAGCGCCTTATCGTTATATCCGGGCGCGACGCAATAATTCATCACACAACCGTCTGCAATTTCGCCGGTCATCTCCATCATCAGGTCGCCTGTCGCGCCGATCATGATCGGGACATTGCGCGGCTCGCGGCGGCCGTGCACCACGTCCAGTTCGATATTATCCACGTGATGGAACTCTCCGTGAAAGGTGACGCGTTCCATGTTCAACAGGCGGCGCATCACTTCAACTGTCTCGCGCATGGCGAGCAGGGGTTTCCTGCGATTGATGCCCACGTTCTTTGCCAGCGGATCCCACCATGCGCCAATCCCGCAAATGATGCGGTTCGGAGCCAGGTCATCCAGGGTCAGGAACGTGGCGGCGAGCAGCCCAATATTGCGCGTCCAGTTGTTGATCACGCCCGAGCCGACCTTGATTCGGTTTGTCACTGCGGCGTAAGCAGCCATCGGGACAATGGCATCGCGTACCAGGCGGGATTCCGCCTGCCAGACGGCTTCAAAGCCTTTCTCTTCCGCATATTTGGCGTATTCCAATCCGTCGCGCAGGTCGTGAGAATCTTGCAAATAAAGTGCAACGCGCTCTTTCGTCATGGCATTCTCCTTGAATGTAAGATATTAAAAATCTTGCCACAGAAAATGGAAACTTCATAGGGTTCCAATTTTCCGTGGCAAAGTATATGTCTATACTTTTGCGGCTTCCAATTTCCGTATCATTTCCAGGTCTTCTGGCAGATCTAGATCCAAACCAAGCGAGGGAAGCTCAACGATCTCGAGTCTTGCGCCAGATTTTGTTGCGCGGTCGCAATGACGTTGGAAGGAACCTTCGCCGAAATCATATTCAATTTGTCCGGCAGGGACCATGAGCAGTGCATTTGTCCCTTTGCCGTGTCTGTCGGGTGCGATCACAACCACGGGCGGTTTTGCTGTACGGTCGATTAATGTTAGCACATCCTCAGCCGTGAGCAGGGGCAGGTCCGCGGGCAGGATCAAAACGCCCTGCGTGGCATGCACCTGTGCCACCACCGTGGCACGCGCCAGCGCCGTATTCAAATGCGGTTGACCGTCCTCCTGGACGGTTTTCGCGCCGTGGTTGCGCGCAATGGTCAGTGCGTGTGGGTCACGGCTTACCACCAGCACCTGATCCAACTCTTTCAAGGTTGAGAGCGTACTAAGCGTTCGCTCCAGCAACTCCTGATTTAATGTTGTTCTTTCATCTTCCGTAAGCATTCCTGCCAGGCGGGATTTCCCCCGTCGTAATGGCTTGACCGGGACAATCGCCCAAAGTGTCATCTTTATAAGCTCCCGATGAAGTGTAGCACATCCGTTGCCAGGCGGGTGCGATCAGTAACGTGATTCATAAGTGTGTCCGTTGCCAATGTTTTTATGTATAACCTTTTCACATCGTTTTCCATGGATGAGTCCGCATTGTCTAACACAAAACCTGTCAGAATGTTGCGATAATGTTTTGCCACTGCCAGTGCAGAAGGCTCAATGCCCAGTTCAGTAAACATCTTTGCGGCGGGCCCCTTCACAGTTTTTCCACCAATAATGGGGGAGACTGCCACAACCGGCTTCTGCCCTTCCGAAGAGTTGAGCGACAGGACTCGTAAAATCGGATCCACGCTCACCCATGGATTTGACGGACAGATCACCACCGCATCCGCCGCAGCAAGCGCTTCGCGTGCGCCGACAACTGCTTCTGCGGAATCGACCCCCTCAAACCGAAAGCCTCTCACTTTCGGTTCACAATGTCTGTGAACAAAATATTCCTGAAACGCCAGTTCGCCTTCGTCTGTGTCCACCATGGTCCGCACAGGCGAATCGGACATGGGCAAGATTGTATGTTCAATGCCCCAGGCTTTACAGAAATCCCTGGTAATTTGGGAAAGCGATTGACCTTCCTTTAATCTTCTTGTCCTTTCAAGATGCGTGGCA
Organism: uncultured Anaerolinea sp.; assembly: GCA_964511765.1. Lineage (GTDB taxonomy): Bacteria > Chloroflexota > Anaerolineae > Anaerolineales > Villigracilaceae > Villigracilis. The sequence continues at coordinate 16,766 of CAZEGE010000044.1, read as the reverse complement.
ATATCCTGATCACCCAGGCGGAACCATGCGGGTCCGCCAAGTTTTTCGATATTCGCAATCGTATTCCACGTTTCGCCGACTCGTCCCCAGCCTGTTTCAGGGTTGGCCAATCCCCCCAGCGTATAGCAGACTGTATCCAGGTCCGGGCAAATATATAAGCCCAAATGCTCAAAGTCATCGCCAGTGTTGACGATAATGGTCAATTCTTCGGGTGCAAGGATTTGGGCGAGCCCGTACGCAAGTTTCGCGCCGCCGACTCCGCCCGCGAGGGCAGTTATTTTCATGATGTTGTTTTGGGATTCCCAAATCAGGAGATCTTCGAATCCCAAACGTCAAAAGACGTTTAATTCCACTTGATTATTTCCTCAATCGATTTTCTTGCTCTGGCCTCAGGGTTTGCCAGGGGGTAGCCCAACAGGAACATCGCCTGCGGTTCCCATGTCTTTGAAATATGCAACGCCTGCTGTACGGTCTTTTGCGCAAACATGGGACTGCACACCCACACCCCGCCTAATCCCTCGGCGTGTGCAGCCAGCAGTAACTGCATGCCCGCATTTGCAGCGGACTGTGTTGCGATGATATATTCCGCTTTTTTGCGACGCGTGTCAGGATAGTTATCCATCTCGCTCATATCCACGCACAAGATGATGACAACAGGCGCGCCTGTAATTCTTTCGTGTGATCTCTTGACACGCTTTGTGATCGCCTCTGGTGAGAGATTATCTTTTTCGAGATCGTGCTGGAATTCCGCTGCCATTGCATAGGATAGATGTTTCTTGGCGGAGGATTCTGTCAACACAATGAAGCGCCAGGGCTGGCGGTTGTGCGCGGAGGGAGCGAATGTGGCAGTGTGGAGAATCTCCCTTAAAACGGAGTCAGGTACAGGATCCGTTTTGAAGCGGCGGTTGGAGCGACGAGTCCGCAGGAAATGTTGCAAAGCCTCTTTAGTGAGCATCTATCTTTGTAGGTAGAATTTTGTAGGTTACTCGTTGTTCTTCGTGTTTTCTATAGGGATATTTTTCTTTGCCTGTGTATTTGAAGGCCAGCGTGTCAATATGGGCGTCGGCGCCTGCGCTGGTGTATTCGATCACCTTGCCCTGAATTTGGATATAGCGATAAGGATCAGCGGGATCGGCAATACACAATGCAATGTTGGGACGGGCGCGCATATTCCTATCTTTTATACGGCCTGCGGCGGAGTTGATGAGAATGCACTCGCCGTCAGTATTGAACCAAACAGGGGTGACTTGCGGCGTACCGTCTTTCATGGTCGTGGCGAGATAAGCGTAAGCCTTCTTTTCATCGGCAAGAAGGTCTTGATAAGTTTCCGGGACTGCGGGCATGTTCATTCCTTTGGGTTTTTTGGAGGCCAAGTATTTTTATGGGTTGGTCGTGGAGGCTGGACATGGCGTCCCATGTCCTGTGCGGCGGGACCTGTTTGAGTGTATCAAATGTGCATAAGATTCCCGTTAGCATTTTATTCCCGGAGGAACCGATCCATGCATGATCTTTCACCGAAAGAGATCCTGCTCTTTGGGTCGAATCAATTCTTTGACAGAAGCCTCATGCAGGGGATATGGAAATCCGCGCACATGCACGACAGGCTTTCCTTCGGAGGCTTGTCCCATCACCAGGGATGCGGCGGCAGCGAGCTCATCCGCTGCGCCGATGACAGTAATGCGCAAGGTGTACCCAAACAAATCCTTTTCTCCGCGTTTGTCCACGATGCCAGGGACACCAGAGATGCCGATGGCCACTCCCACGGTGCCATTGCGCCAGGCGCGTCCATGCGAGTCGATGATGACCACACCGATGTGTTTTCCAGTTTTGGATTCTATTTCCTTTCGGATCGAAGCGCAGGAGCGGTCAGGATCTTCGGGAAGAAGCAGTACCCATTCTTCAGTTGAATCCCCCATGCCTGCCACATTGGAATGATCTATGCCTGCATTGGCGCAGATGAATCCAAGCCTGTGTTCAACGATGATCGTGCCAACCCGAGTCCGCAGGACTTCGCTGCTTTCCTGAAGCATGAGTTCAACAATGCGTGGATCTTTTTCGGTTTGCTGTGCGAGCGCAATGGCGCGAGGGGAAGGCGTGACTGCGGCAAGGTCTACCTTGCGTCCCTCGCTTTTGCTGACGATCTTTTGCGTAATGACGAGAATATCGTTATCCTGTAATTCCAATCCCAGGACCTGTAAAGACTTAAGAACAATATCCGCCAGGTTGTCGTCTTGGCGGATCAATGGAATATTATCGAGCGGTGTGAGTGTCAGAGACATATTGCTTACCATGCAAATCTTGATGCAAATAAGTGCTGCTCATATCAAGAATTGCGAATTATATATTTGCGCCCGTGATCTTGATGCCTGCGTGCGTTGAGCCGTATTTCTTATTGATGCCGATCAATACACTGGTTAAACCTTCGATAACCACAGAATTTTCAATCGGTCCCGCATCCCAGCCTTTGAGCCCGGCGGCTTCCACCAATTTGATGGTTTCGGCGCGGGCTTCCCTGCTTGTGCCGGTGACAAGTACGTCACATTCCACTTCTGAGTTATCCATCAAGTGTTCGTGTGAAATATTTTGGAAAGCCGCGCACACCTGCACGCCTGCGCCGACAATCCCTTTCGCCTCCTGCGCCGCGGAGCCAGCCGCAGGCATTTGCACCATGGCAACCTTTGGCGGGACGAGCGGTACGGTGACATCCACCAGCAGCTTGCCCTGCAATTCAGATTTGACCGATTCAAGCGTGTCGCGATGTGCGGAATAAGGCACGGTCAGCACGACGATGTTCGCTTCTTTCGCCGCCTCGGGGTTGCTCAATCCGATGACGGAGACTCCTTCTCCGAGCATTTCCCTGATCTCATTTGCAGCAGTGACAGCTTTTTCCGCAGTGCGTGAGCCGATAACCACACGATATCCCGCGTGCGCCCACCGATAAGCAAGTCCCTTGCCTTCTTTTCCCGTCCCGCCCAAAACTGCAATGGATAATAATAGTTGTGAATCGTCCATGAATTCTCCGTGAATAACAAATTTTAAGAAACTTTTGAAACTTCTTCCTCGTACCTTTTCCAAATGCGCGGCGCGATCTCTCTGGCGTGTGCGGAAATTTCCTCTTCGTCCATTGTGAGGAGTTTGCGGTCTTTCATCAAAACCCTGCCTGCCACAATGGTGGTTGTGATCATGCTTTGCTGAAAACCAAAGATGATATGCCAGGGCAGGTTGCCTTCTGTGAGCGGGGTGTGGGGGTGGTAATCTACAAAGATCAAATCTGCAGCTGCCTCGGGGATGATCTGCCCGATTGAAGTGGATGGGAAGAATACATTGGCAAGTGCAGCGTTGTTGTAAACAGCCATTTGTGTCACTTCATATCCGCCCATGCGGCGCGGATCGCGGTGATGGGCTTTGTGCAGGAGATAGGCAGTCTTCCATTCCTCCCACATGGCGTTTGAGAAGCCGTCATTCCCCAAACACACGTTGATGCCCATCCTCATCATGGATTCGATCTGTGCCACACCCACGCCGTTGTTCATGTTTGATCGCGGCTGATGAGTCAGCCAGGTTCCGCTTTCTTTCAAGATTTCAATTTCACGCGCATCGAAGTGGATGCCATGCGCGGTGATGGTGTTGGGTCCAAGAATGTTATGTTTCTGCAAACGGTCGATGACGCGCATATTGCTTTTTGCCAGGCTGTCATATTCATCGGATTCGTGTTCGGCGGTGTGGATGTGGAAGCCCGTCCCTTCAGGTGCGGCAGCGCGGCAGGCCTGTAAGGTGGCGCCGGAAAGCGTCAGACTGGCGTGCAGGCCAAAGGTCCCGGCCAGACGCGGGTGTGGGTCAGATGCAAGTCTGCGCAAGAAACGGATGTTTTCGTTGATGCCCTCGTTGGCTTTTTCATTTCCATCGCGGTCAGTGACTTCATAGCAAAGCACGCCGCGCAACCCGCTTTTGTCGACTGCATCGGCGATCAGGTCCAGTGAGCCGTCTATGGAATTGGGCGAGGCGTGATGATCGATCAGAGTCGTTGTGCCGTGCTTGATCGCATCCACAAGGCTAACGAGCGCGGAGTAACGCACAGCTTCCGCGTCCAGCGAACGGTCAAGCGGCCACCACAACCTTCTCAGGATCTCAGGAAAATCCTTCGGTGCTGGGCCGGGAATCGCCATGCCCCGCGCAAATGCGCTGTAAAAATGTGTGTGTGCGCAGATATTGCCGGGCATCACATATTGCCCGTGTGCATCGGTTGTTTTTGCTCTGGGGTGTTTTGCCGTCAGCGCCCTGGTCGTGCCGACCTCTTTGATGCGGTCGCTTTCAATATAGATCGCGTGGTTTTGCAGCACGCGGTTTGGAGATTCCCAGGTGATGATATTTGCGTTTGTAATAAGCATGGTTAACCGAATCCATATTGACTGGGATGCGGGAGTTTTGCCCCGGAAGTTCCCATTTCCCAAAGAGCGTTATATGCGGCTTCGCGCAGGTCGGGATCATCTTTATACATGGCGTTATACAATTGTGTAATGACTCCTTCGTTCGGCGTGTACTTCAAATAGGGTAATGCGGCCAGACGATAATCCGATTCCTCGCTCTTGAGCGCAAGCAGGAGGATGTCGGTCGCAGGCGCGCCGGGGGAAATTCCCAGGCCTTGTTTGCCGGCAAACTCGATCAACCACGGGGATTCGGATGGAGCTATAAGTTTACACGGCGCCCGCGAGGCAGCGTTTGCTTTTGCATCCAGCACTTCGGTGGCGGCGTTGCGTACCATCCAGAGATCGTCGTCTGCCTGTGTTTTTTGCAGAGTTTCAAGCGCCCAAGGTTCGTCGATGCGCCCAAGACCGTACATGACTGCGCGGCGCAGGAGGACGTCATCTAATGTGGCGCCATCCCGCAGCATGGCATGCCCTTCCCTGGGGTCATTTGCCAACGCTTCGCCTGCAGCGCGGCGAATGGTTTCATCTCCGTTGAGCAGAGTCCGTGTGATGGATTCGAGGGCCTCGTTCGTGCCGATTGCAACCAGCGCCATGCACGCGGCGCGGCGAACAGACAGGCTGATGGCATTCAGCGCATTTTCCAGCGCCTTTACTGCTTTTGGGTCGCTTATTGCGCCTGAACCCAATATAGCGAGTTGGACAAGCTCAAATGAAGGCGAGGTTGCAAACTGGCGGAATAGTGCGGCGGCGCCCGGGTCATTGCTGAATACGAATGCGGCCATGGCTTGTCCGCGCAGGCTGAGGGGGATGTCATCTGTCTGCATAATTGCCGCTAATGTTCCCAATAATTTATCGCGCCAGGGGGCGTTGCGTGGCGCGTCCCTCAGCCAGCGTGCCGCCGCAAAAAGCGGACGATGCATCGGCAGGCGTGAAAATTCCATCATGGACTGAACCAATTTACTGGCATCCCCTTTGGCGGCAAAATAGCGCATGGCAAGATATTTACCCGCCCAATCTGGTTGATTAAGAATGGTCTCTTCAGCGTTGTAATTCGTAAGCGCGTGACCTGCAAGATATCCGGCAAATACAAGATGTGAAAAACGCATTTGGTTATTTGGAGATGCGAACAGTAATCCGCTGGCCGCCATCTTTCCAAGCAAGCCTGCAGTTGGCCCGGCCGCAACCTTTTCAATCTTCTTTCCTTTTTTGGGTTTTGTTCCTTCCGTGGATTCAGAAGAATTGCCTTCAGTCTTTTTGTCGGCGGCTTCAAATGACTTGACCCATTCGCGAGCCTTGCGCGGATCGAAGACAGGTTGTGAGTTTAATATCACTTGCATGGCAAGTGTTTCCAGCGCGGCTATCGGAGTATTGGCGGGTGCAATCCGGCGAATATGTGAGGCGATGGCATCCAACACATTCGGTCCTAAACTATCACCCGCATAAGCGCCCCATGCTTTCAGGGTCAACTCCAGGGGAGATAAATATGCAGTATCGGCGCTCAGCCAAAGGTTAAGCAGGAGCGGGTCCACTTGTTCCGCGCTAGTCTGCGCCCATGTTTCCATCGCGATGGTTTGGGACCACAATTGACTCCAGCGCTCCAGGAATGCTTCATTTTTCTGGGTGGACCATGTGCAAAGCGCCAGCGGTGTAAAGCCAAAAGGAATCAATCCATCCAGATATTCCGGGGCGCCGGTGGTGACGATGCGGGTCCTGGGATAATTCTGTGTGAGGAGCTTGAAATATTCCGTGATAACCTGCTGGCCTTCAGGCGGGATTTCATCAAAACCATCCACCAGCAGGAGAGCGTTTCCATTATTAAATGTTTTCTTGAAAAACCCAGGCAGCTTGCCAATGTCGAACATGGGGAAATGTTCGGAGGCCGCTTTGATCAGAGGGGTAAGTGCATCTTTTGGATCTTTGACCGGAAGTTTAAGATCGGCTACATGGACAAGGAACGGAATAACATCTTTCAACGCTTCAAGCTTCCCGCTTCGATTTGCGGCGAGAGAGGCGAGGTGAGCAAGGGCCACTGTCTTGCCGACGCCGGGTTGACCGATGATGACAATATTGGAATTGCCTGATAAGGCCTGGGAAAGGGTTAAGGTAGGAGGGTGATAGATGGCGGCCATTTCAGGCCAGGTGGGGAGGTAAGGCAGGGTTTGAGAAATAAAATCCTCAAATTTTGGCGGAGTGCCGGGCTCCACCCTGGGTGGAGGGGCAATGAGCAGGGGTTCCTGAATGATCTCATCGAGTGCAAAGAGTTGGGCGGCGAGGTGCATCCCTTGTGCGCGGCGTAATGTGATGCGGCGATGGTGTTCTTCAACAGGATTTATTTTACGAGTTTGCGCGGCTTTGTGTCCTTCCGCCCAGCCTGTTCGCATTTCATTCCAAAGCGGACGAGCCCGCGAAGCAAGCAGCCAGCAGAGAGATGCAGCCATAAAGCCGATGAAGAATGAAAAGGGGTCCATCAAGGTTTGAAACATATTCAATAATTAGTTCGCGAATAAGATCCGTCCGCAGGACGAGCAATTTACCAGTTGGTTTTGAGACCGCGCATTTTGCTGGATGGATGCGTTCAAGGTTGTGCCGCAGGAGGCGCAGGCATTGTCGTTGATCTCTGCCACCGCCACGCCGCGCTTTTGCTGGCGAAGGCCTTCGTAGATTTCAAGCAGGTTGCTTTCAATGGGCGCAAGAGCGGCCTCGCGTTCTTCCGCAAGTCTTTCGAGTTGTTTTGTGAGGGTTGCCTGTTTCTCGACCAGCTTCCCATGCTCACTGCTAAGCCTTGCTTGAATTCCTTCAAGTGCTGTCTTTGCAATGCGCAGTTCAGATTCTGCGGTTTCGGCTTTTAACATGGCGTCAAGTTGCCGCTCTTCGAGCGTGGCAAGATGTTTTTTTAATGAAACCACATCCTTTTGCAGGTCTTGTAATTCTTTGGGATTTTTTACACCGCCGCCATATAAACTGGCTTCCACCTGGTCGATCTTGATTTTTTGCGACTCCACTTCGGCTTCGGCATTTCTCATTTCGTTCTGGACGCGGTGGTCCTGGGTCTGTGAAGTTTCAACCAGGGAAAGCGCTTCGCGTAATTCAGCGTCATTTTCGAGGGTCTGACGGATTTCGTCCAATTGTGCGCGGGCATGGTCAATCTGACGATCCACTTGTTGCAGGCGGTAGAGTCCTAACGATGCGCTCATGCTTGGATTATATACGAAGTATGAAAAAATAACCCGTTTTCAATCGAAAACGGGTGGATTGATTACTGAGTTGTAAGGTTGAAATAATTATAGACCGTCCGCGTCAGGTTTACGAACAACGGGTTGGTGATGTCCCAGATGTTTTGTACGGGATGATAGGTATATATGGACAGCACAAAGTTTCCACCGGGCGTATACACGATTCCAGCGTCACTTGTATCGTGCAGGATACCGTCTCTGGATAGGACGTAACCGTGTTTGTGCGGCACGAGCGTACCATCTGGGACGCCGCCCTGGATGAGCGAGCCAAGTTTATCCTGCGCCATGAAGTCAATCAGCAATTGACAGGTGTCCGGGCTGACTTTATCCGGGAATGCGGCCACGAGTGCACCGCCCCCGTTTTGGGCGCATTGATAAATATCCGCCAGCAGAATACCCATTTCAGACGGTGTTGTTTGTGAATAGGGATCCGGGTCGGTAAAAACATCGGGCCTCTGGTTGCCGGGGGTTAAGTGGCCAGGCAGAAGATTTGGCGCACCCAGATAAAACATGCCTCCAAGGAAGGTGCTTTGCAGACCGATTGATTCCATATCCTGTGTCATGATAACGGGCCCGTTAAATTCATCAATCCGTTTGAGGACCAGGTCCGTCGCAGAGTTATCCGATTTGCCCAGCACGCGCGAGATAATATCCACCATAGCGGCATCGAGGCTGCTTCCGCGATTGATGAGGTAGGAGGCAATGATGGGAACTTTGATAGTACTGGAGGCTGTGAAGGCAATGTCGGGGTCGGCTGAAATTTCCTGTTTGTTATTCATGGCAAAATGGATTTCCTGCCCGTTTTGCAGGTCCATCATGTAGAAGCCGATCAGGCCGTCGAAATCGGAGATTGTAATAATTTGTTTAAGTAGAATCTCGAGGTTATCAATTGTTGGTCTGGCTGCGGAACTGCGGACGAAGGAAAGCGCTATCGAGCGATTCGTCGGCGATTTTAATGAGTCAGTGATGAGCAGAACGGCGCGCTCAAGGTCAAGGGACTGCCCGGGTTCGCCAGGCAGGAAGGAGGTTCCGCCTGGAATCGGTTGTGCGAGACCGGACGGTCTGTCGTAGCGTGCGGCGATCTCGTTTTGGAGATATTCCCGCAAACGATCTTCTGAAATCGAAGAGCTTAAAGGGATTTGCGTCTCAGGCGAGGTGCGATTCCATAAAAAGTCCCAAAACCCACCCCAAAAAGGACCGCCTGTGCGTCGCAGGTCCGCGGCAGCCAGCATGGTTTCAACATCCACCTGAAACCCAACTGTAGCGGGATCGATATGGATGACCGCCTCGTTGTAAAGAATTTCAACGGGAGATGTATAAACTTCGAGCAGTCTTTGGGATGCCTGCGCCGGGTTAAGACCACCGACGGATACGCCGCCAATCATCATGCCAGCGGGATAACTATTTCTTTGGCGGCTGTAACTGATTAAGGAAGTGATTGTGAGTATGAGTGCGGCTGTCAGGAATAAAATGGATAAACCCCGCAGGATGGTGTTGGTATTGCGGTTTCTCACACTGCCTCCAAAATAATGACGCGTGTGCCTGCGCCCCAATGCAGACAAAAATCACGTAAAAAGTATAACACACCAAAAAGGGGCGCTTGTGCTAGAATACGCTAATCACAAGAGACATCCCACCTCATTTATAAGGACGATATGCTACGCTCTTTTCTCATCTACCTTTCCAAAGCCGCCTGGGCGCAAAATCTTGTCACAAGTTGGGGATTTGTCTGGCGCACAGCCTCCCGTTTTGTAGCGGGGACAAAACTTGAAGATGCCATGCGCATTGTACGCGAATTGAATGCCAGGGGGATTAATGCGACGCTCGATCACCTCGGCGAACATACGAATACTCCCGAAGAAGCCCAGCAGGCCACAGATGACATTTTTGCGACTCTGGACGCACTGGGAGCTGACTCTGCTGCGAGGAGCAATGTCTCCATCAAGCTGACTCAGATCGGCCTTGGCCTTGATGAAAGCCTGTGCGCCCAACATCTCGAGCGCATTCTCGCCCGCGCAAAGAAGAACAAGACCTTCATCCGGATTGATATTGAAGACACTCCCTTCACGGATAAAACCATAAACCTGTTTTACGCTATGCGTGAAAAGGGATATGAAAACGTTGGCGCAGCTGTGCAGTCCTACCTTTATCGTGCCGAAGCGGATACACGCCGCATGGCCCAGGATGTCACACCGATGCGTGTGGTGAAAGGCGCCTACAAAGAGCCGCCGGATAAGGCCTTTCCCAAAAAATCCGATGTGGATGCGAACTTCGATTTGCTTACAAAAATTTTGATCGATACCTCGCTGGCTGTTCAGTCAAAATTATCCACAGATGGGCGTACGCCTCCCATTCCTGCGATTGCATCTCATGACGAAAAACGCATCGCCTTTGCCAAAAATTATGCCGAAAAAGTGGGGCTCCCCAAGGATGGCCTGGAATTCCAGATGCTTTACGGCATCCGCCGCGACCTGCAGGAACAACTTGCCAAAGAAGGCTACCCTGTGCGCGTCTACGTCCCGTTTGGCACGCATTGGTATCCATACTTTATGAGGCGACTTGCCGAACGGCCTGCAAATATCTGGTTCTTTATTACGAATTTGTTTAGAGGATAAGACAAGAATTTACATGTACTAATGCAGACACGCCCGCATTTGCCCGCGTGTCTTTTTTGGTTTGAAATTATCATTCGTTTTTAGGGAACAAGATTGATTAACATTCCTCATTGCCAGTCAACAACCCAAAAATATTCAATTTCCGTTTACAATCTTCGCATGACCCAGCCTCTCGCCCTCGTCACCGGTTCCGCCCATCGTCTTGGCAAAGCCTTCGCCCTCTCCCTCGCCAATATGGGATTTGCCATCGCGCTGCATTATCATGCCTCCGATCAGGACGTGCAGGAGACCAAAGCCGAGGTAGAGTCCCTCGGCATGCAGGCTCACCTGCTCCAGGCCGACTTGACCGATCCATCTCAAATTCACTCCCTTTTCAAAAAACTTGACTATTTCCTTCAACCTGCATCCTTCATCCTTTCCGCTGTCGTCAACTCTGCCGCAATCATGCCCATTGGAAATCCGCGTGAACTGGAAATCAAGGATTGGGATTCTGCCATCGACCTCAACCTGCGCGCGCCCTTTTTAATCGCGCAGGCAGCTGCCAAACGTATGACCGCCGGCGGGCTGATCGTCAATATCACCGACATCGGCGCGCAAAAGGCGTGGAGCCGTTACCCGTCATACACTGTCAGTAAGGCAGGCCTGGAATCGCTGACTAAATTGCTCGCCCGTGCCCTTGCGCCAGGGATTCGCGTCAATGCCATTGCCCCGGGGCTTGTGCTTCCTTCGGATGTGATCACGCCTGAAAGATGGGATAAACTTGTGGAAAAATTGCCACTTAAACGTGCCGCTGCTTTGGATGAGATCACCTCCGCTCTCGAATTTCTTATCAAAAACGAGTATATTACCGGCCAGACTATTGTTGTAGATGGTGGATATTCCTTGATATAAAACCTCCGTTGGTTGACCGGAATTATTAATTAGGAATTGTGGATCAGGAATTAAGAGAATCTTGTGGCTTACGATAAAGAGTTGCCGTTTGATGAGTGGGTGAAGACTTTGCCTGATTTGCTGCGGAACGATCCATTATGGAAATCGGCGTATTATCGTCTCGCCATGTATATTTACGATTTGATGTGGTTGGATACAGAAAAAATCAACAAAGATTTCCGCGGTCGCAAAATTGTTCATCAAGTTGTAAAATCATCAGGGAGTGTATGCACTAATATGGAAGAAGCCTATCGTCGCGGCATTGGAACTCCAGATTTCGTCCGCATCATGCGAATCTCGCTCGGCGAACTTGGCGAAACACAAGGATGGTATTTCCGCTCACGTCATATTCTTGGCACTGAAATATTGAATAAGCGAATTGAAGTCATTCAAAAAGCAATTGCATTAACCGTCACCGCCATCAACCAAAATCGCAGAAAATCCTATTCCTAATTCCTAATTCTTCATGACTTCAAAAAAAACTCTCCTCACTGACATCCTCATCTCCCTGCTTCTTATCGCCTCCACGCTTTATTATGCGGCGCGTTATGTTGATTTTTCCATCCCACCGTTTGAAGATGCGGCCATGCTCATGCGCTATGCCCAGCACCTCGCAGGCGGGCATGGCATCGTCTGGAACATCGGCGGCCAGCCTGTGGACGGCGCAACCGATTTCCTCTTTATGGTCACTTCCGCCGCGCTCATCAAACTTGGGCTCACGGTTGGTCAATCTGTTCGCGGCATCGGTTTTGCCTCGCATATCCTTACCGTTCTCATCGTCTATTGGACGAACCGCCGCATCATCCATGCAAACATTCCTCTTTCATTCTTAAGCGGACTTTTTCTTGCTGTCGGCACCGGACTTTCCTATGTATCTGCTTACTTTGGAACGCCGTACTTTGCCCTGGCCGCCGCTTCCACCTGGACCTTGAGTCTGCTCCTGATCAATAAGCGAGATTCCCCCTTCTGGCTTTCCCTGGCCTTTGCCTTGAGCGGACTCGTCACTGGACTCATTCGTCCTGAAGGTGTCATCCTTGCCTCACTGATGTTGCTATCTGTCGTTATCATGCGTGGACTCAAGAATTCAATATCCATCATTATTATCTTTGGGGTTGTTTTTCTCACCCTCGGCGGCGCGTACTTTTTATGGAGATGGGATTACTTCGGTTATCCATTGCCGAATCCATTTTATAAAAAAGGGGATAGCGGCTTGCAGTGGGACTCGTTCGATCATTCCCTGCTGAACACATTGCGATTATGTCTGCCGATGGCCTTTGCATTCATCGTCGCGTTCCGCTCGCGTGGGACGACCAAACAGGCGCTTGTATACCTGATTCCCATCCTTGGTTTTGCATCCGCATTCATGTTGATCTCGGATGAGATGAATTATGGCGCGCGCTTTCAATATGCACTCGTGCCGATTGCGCTCATGTCGTGGACTCCGCTATTGGGCGGACTTAACTTCAATTGGCTGAATCAATTGTCGGGGCGGCAGAGAGGCGTGTACCTTGTCGCCCTGGTCGGTTTGTCGGCGAGCCTTGTCTATTATTCCTGGTTCCAGAATTGTTTTTTGGCGTTTTATCAGCAGTCCTGTGACCGTCCATACGAACAGGACGGACGGTATGAAATGGCGAAGCTGCTGGCGGAGTATCGCGGCAAGGGTTATGTGATAGCCACGACGGAGGCGGGCTTGCTCCCGTATTATTCCGGCTGGGATGCGATTGATACCTGGGGCTTGAACGATCAATGGATCGCGCATAACGGCGGCGTGACTGCGGAATACCTTGACCAATACAAACCGCAGATCGTCATGTTCCATGATTATTACTCGCCGCTGGTCCCGCCAAAGTTGACCGATGCCAATCTCAGGCAGCGCTGGTTTGGCATGACGATCACGATGAAGGGCTATGCCGAAGCGAATGGATATGTGCTCGCGGCGGTCTTCGGCGACAGCCCGTATGACACGCATTATTATTACGTGCGGACTGATTTTGAAGACAGCGAGAGATTGATCGAGAAAATTTCCACGATGAGGAATTATTATTATCCGACGACAGGCAAGCGTTCGATCAATTACGCAAATTTTCCAGAACCGTAGTTTGGTCTTTAGCCGGTGGCGAATAGCCCAAGTGGTATTCCAGGGAATATCGAAACCACCTGTTTATCGAAAATATTTTACAGGAGTCAATCATGTCCGAAATAACCGAACTTGCCGATAAACTCAAGAATGAAGGCGAGCGTTTTACGAAATTCTTTTCCGAATTGACCGCTGAGCAATGGACGCAGGAGGTTTATACCGAAGGCGCAACCTGGAGCATACGTCATGTGCTTTCGCATTTCGTCACCTCCGAACGCGGGCTTGTAAGGCTCTTTGAATCGATCCGCCAGGGCGGCGCAGGCGCAACGGACGATTTCTCCATTGACCGTTACAATGAGGCGCAGCAGGAAAAGACCAAGGAATTTACGCCCGCCGAATTGCTTGAGCAATACAGGGAAGTGCGCGCCAATTCTGTGACCTGGGTCTCTGGTTTGAAAGGCGAAGAACTTGAGATCAAAGGCCGCCATCCATTTTTAGGCGAGACCGTCATCCGTGAAATGGTGAAGATGTTGTATCTGCACAATCAATTGCATTATCGTGATATGAAACGAGCCATTAAGTAATTTGTCATTGCGAGCGAGCGTCAGCGAGCGAAGCAATCTTCTCACTGTGTTGGAGATTGCTTACCCATTCGGGTACGATGTCGTCGGAAAAAGAAAATGCCCTCCTCGCAACGACATGACTCTTTTGTTTCTTTCGCTGTGGGTATACTTGTAGTGAAATAAAAAGGAATTATTATGCATCTGCCTCCCTTCAAACTCGAACGCTACTTTGCCAAATACGAATTTAACACCGAATTCCTGTTGTGCTCATCAGACTGTGAAGCCATGTCCATTGCGGATTTGCTCTCTTTCGAAGAAGGTGCGGCGGGGAAACTTCAAAATATCTGGCTGGGATATACTGAATCGCAGGGCAGCCCTGCTCTCCGAAAGGAGATTTGCAATCTCTACACCACCATTCAACCTGAAGATATTTTAGTACACACAGGCGCGGGGGAAGCGATCTATCTTTTTATGTATGCCGCCTTCCAAAAAGGGGAGCATGTCATCGTGCACTCGCCCGGTTATCAATCCCTTGCGGAAGTGGCGCGTGCGGTCGGATGTGATGTCAGCCCGTGGGCGGCGCGTGAAGAAAACGGCTGGGCATTGGACCTGGACGAACTCCGTCGCCTGATGCGGCCGAATACCAGGGGCATCGTCATCAATACCCCGCATAACCCAACGGGTTATTTAATGTCGCGGGCCGATTTCGACTCTTTGAATACATTTGCTCAAGAGAATAATTTGATTTTATTTTCCGACGAGGTCTATCGCGAATCAGAATACGACCCCGCTGCTCGTCTCCCGGCCGCCTGTGACCTGGGCGAACATGCCGTTTCCCTTGGGGTTACCTCCAAAACCTACGGGTTGGCGGGTTTGCGCATTGGCTGGATCGCCACAAAGAATAAGAAGATCTACCAGAACATGGCGTCGCTCAAGGATTACACAACCATCTGCAACTCTGCGCCCAGCGAATTTCTCGCGGAAATTGCCATGCGCCACCGCCAAAAACTTGCACAGCGAAATCTTGAAATCATAAAACACAACCTGACCATTGTTGACGATCTTTTTATCTGTTACTCATCGCTTTTTTCCTGGTCCCGTCCACAGGCCGGCTCGATGGGATTCCCAAAGTTGCTAAAAGGCGATGTCGAGGACTTCTGTGATGATCTCGTTAGAAAGGCAGGTGTTTTGCTTTTGCCTGGCACAACGTATGACGATACAGGAAATCATTTTCGATTGGGACTTGGCAGAAAGAATCTTCCCCAGGCTGTGGAGAGGTTGGAAGAATATCTCTCAAAAAATATGTAGAACTTGTCTTAAAAATGCCAAATCCCTCTGAGGGTGCGGTTGTTGCGAACGAAGATCCATTATTTTATTTTAAGCGGTAGAGACCCTGCGCTGCGCTCAGGGTGACATTTTTGAGATGACTTGTAATATTCGTGGTAGATTGGACGCGAGCTATTGCAAATATCGTATTGATACGCCCCTCGAAAACTATGCGCACATACTCCACCAGCGGAAATGCCTGTTATATTTGTTGTTACTTAAACACACGTAAATCGGAAATAATAAATTGCTCAAACTCTCCCGCCCTCTCAATCTCCTGCTCGCCGCGCTGGCTTATACTCTCGGCGCGAGCATTTTTATGGCAACACTTCGACAAGCTCAGTCCAAGCCTTTGCGTGCACCCGGTGAACACAAGTAATATAGAGCACCCTCAAATTGCGCTATAATATTTTGTAATTGCTTTGAACATTTGGAGAAATAACCATGACAAACGAAGATAAACTTCTCTCTCGAATTGTTGTCAACCCGGCAATCTTTGGCGGCAAACCGATCATTCGCGGAAGGCGGCTTGCCGTTGAACATATTTTGGGAATGCTTGCCGCAGGCGATTCTGCGGATGTCATTTTGCAGGGATACTCCTGGCTTGAAGCGGAGGATATTCAAGCCTGCCTTATTTACGCCAATCGCCTGGTCAGCCATGAACGGATTGAATTCATCGTTGCCGGCGCAATATGAAAGTATTGCTGGACACATGCGTGTGGGGCGGCACGAAGAATGACCTTGTATCTGCGGGTCATGACGTGATGTGGACTGGGGATTGGGAAAAAGACCCAGGTGATGAAGAAATCCTTGCCTATGCAGAACGCGAGGGCAGGGTTTTAGTCACTCTTGATAAAGACTTTGGCGAGTTGGCAATTGTGTTTGACTTGCCTCATTCAGGCATCATGCGGCTCGTCAATTTGCCTGCCAAAGAACAAGGCGCATTTTGCCTTGAAGCGTTGAAACGGTATGGCAAGGCGCTTTCGGATGGTGCGATCGTAACCGTGGAAAGAAATCGGATACGAATTCGTGAAAGCGGGTAAAACCATCGCAAAAAAGCATCCGAGACCTTGCAAAGTCCTTTTCCCCGCCGATTGCAAGAAGGAACTGGTCTATGCGCGGCACAAGCTCTATCTGAACACGCGAGACCGTATAGCGAGTTGTAGACTCGCGGTTCCCGCGATATATTGCAGGATCTACAATCGCCTGACTGCCAAAAATCTTCATAGTCGCAATCACGTAATCAAGATATGAAGAGTCAACAATTTTGGGTGTATAGTCTGGCACCTTGCTTGATACCGCATATTGCTCCCCAGTCGAACGCGTTGTAGAGAACTTTAAAATGAAAAAATTTCGTTTTATGGTATCGAGGTTTTGATAGACAAGAAGAACAACAGGAAGCAAAATTACTATCACACTGCCAATAATGAACCATATACGCTTCATATAGATAGCGTAGAAGAATGTGGGTAAAAATACAAGATGGCACGAAGCGATGATTATGGATTACGCGTGATGATGATATCCGGAACTTTTTCAGCTCCCATTGCGTCTGCGGATTGAACAAAATGTTGTAATATATTTGGAAATCCTTG
>CAZEGE010000043.1:15088-25164 GCA_964511765.1 uncultured Anaerolinea sp. | reverse complement strand
TATTTCGGTTCTTCAATATAATGCAATTTCTCGGGATGCTCACGCACAATCACAGACATATTATCGTAAAAATCATTTGCCGTGGCAAAGTGGATCTTCGCCGCGCCCACTTGAATCTCCTTGATCACGCCCGCCGCCAACAACTCATCCATGCCGGGGTTGATATAAGTTTTCACGCGGTCATCCTTACGTACAAACATGGAATACATTTTAATGCGCGGCACGCGATCATACCCGACATAGATGCCAGAAAACTCCTTAATGCGGCGGTAATCACAGCCTACATTGTATTCAATATAATGATGCATCGAAAATGTACTGTTGAAATCAAGGCCTATGCTCACGATGGTCCCATTTATTTTATGGAACAACGCAAACGCAGAGTTGGGTCCGTAGGCTTCCACATCTTCCGTGCGGGAAAACTCCCCAGCCCGCGCCCCCCAAACGGAGAAACTGTAGATCGGATGCGGGGTGCGCTTGGCGTCAGGTCGGAGGCGGGCAGTCTCGGTAATCGCCCCCATCTTCGAGGGTGTCTCCAGCACATCGAAATAATGCATCTCCGTCCACGATTGAAAATTGAAAGCCGGGAACATGACCGTGCCGTCCTTTCCAACCAATTCGCGCATGACATCGATCACCGTATCCGCGCCGCCCTTCACACCGCCCAGCGATTTGTACGACGTATGCACAATGATCGTCTCGCCTTGCATAAGATTAAGTTTTCCAAAACCATCCAACAATTCATTTCTACTGAGCATATTATCACTCCAAGTGACTATCACCTTTAAGGTGACTGTCACTTTTTTAAATTTCGATAGACCTTCATCAAGGCTTCGGCATTCATTTTCCAATCCGCGCGCTTCTCTGCGAACCTGCGGCCTGCTTCGCCGATCTCCGGCAGTTTTTCACGCTGTCCCATTGTAGCGAGAATCTTTTCCGCGAGATGACTTGAATCGCCATCGCGAAACAGCCAGCCGTTTTCATTTTCCATGACCCATTCCTTGTTCGCAGGAATGTCCGAAACCAGACAAGGCAAACCACAAGCCAGCGCCTCCATCAGCGAGACGGATGAGCCGTCCACGTGCGAGGGTGAAATATAGAGATCTGCCATGTGATACCAGCGCGGCAAATCCGCTTGTGAGATCTGCCCTCCGAAAGTGACTCTATCCAAAACGCCGCCGCTTTGCAATAGCCTGCGGATATGACTTCCCTGCGAACCACTGCCGAGTAATATCAAATCCACGTTTTCGTTTTGCTGCGCCACTTTGACAAATGCACGCGCAAGCACATCCACGCCGTAACGGGTTTCCCAGGAACGGTTACAGAATATGGTAAATGTGTCAACGTTTCCATGTTTTAACGTGGCTGGTTTAAAATGTTCCAAGTCGACGCCCCATGGAAAGACAATCGTCCTTTCGGGGTTCATGCCATAAGAAACAGCCTTCTCACGTGTGACAAGGGCATCGCTGGTGAAAAAGGTGGAACGTTTTAAGGTGTAACGAGTCGCAAACTCCCACCATTTATTACGATGGACATCCTCCATCAAGTCAAAGCCCCACGACATGGTGAGCACAGGGCGAAAGCCGCTTAATATCGCGATGAATGCGCAGGTTTGAATCGGGCCAGCGTGAATCAAATCAGGCCTGATCTCGCGAGTCAAACGCCGAAAATCCAAAGTCAACTTCGGCAAATTCCTCCAGCGAAATGACTCACGCCCGCCCTTCCATATCACCTGCTGGACATTCTGCGGCACAGGGCGATCCTCCACCTGCCGCGCATTCCCTTCCAACTGCACAAAGAACACCTCATGCCCGCCGCCCGAGATGGCCTTGAGAAAACGGTGATCGTGTGTGGAGTAACCGAGGGAAAAGTAAAGAATTTTCATAAATTCAAAGTTATGTCATTGCGAGGAGCACTTATGTTCTTTGCGACGAAACAATCTCCAATACTATAAGGGATTGCTTCGGGTAAAAGAGAATTGTCCTTGCAATGACATATGATTTTCTACGCGCCCAGATCCGTCCAGCGTAATTCCTTGCCAAGCGGCATATCCGTCAGCGCTTTTGTGCCGAGGATATTTTCAATTTGATCAGGTTTAATCGCGCCCGGTGTGGCAGGACGCAGCACAGCGATCATGTCACGAGTGAGAACCTCGCCCGCTTTGATTTCACGCGCTGCACGCAGGCAGCGTCGTTGCACAATTTGAGTCTCCTGTTCATTCTCTGCAATGAACTTATCGGGGCTTCCGAGCGAACGCTCAAGCAAACGCGTCTCTTCCACCATTTTTGCCCAATTCTCAGGGTTCATCGCAAATTTATGGTCGGGGCCTTCGCGGTCGTTGCTGTCTGTAAAATGGCGTTCGATCACGCGCGCACCCAAAGTCACCGCGCCAAGGACAGGCGCAACCGAATGAGTATGGTCTGATAAACCCAGGATCACATCGGGAAACATGGTTGCATAAGTTTTCAAAACATTCACATGGAGATGGTCGTAATTATACGGGCTGGCCGTGTAATTGGTATTGCATTGCATTAATACCAGTTGTTTATTAATCTTCAAAATCGCATGAACCGCCTTCTGCACTTCGCCAATTGTGGAAGCGCCCGTCGCAACGAAAAACGGCTTTCCCTTGCCTGCCATGCGCTCCAGGGCTTCGATCCAGTCGATCTCGCCGGAGCCAGCCTTGTAAACTTCCACATATTGGTCGAGGAAATCTATCGCCTCAAAATCATAGGGCGAGGAAAAATAGTCTATGCCCGCTTCATTGCATTCCTCAACCAGGGTCATGGACCACTCAAACGGAATGGACGCCCCTTTGTAAACTTCAAATACGGATTTCTTCCACGTAGCCTGATGTGAAACCTGACCGCCATGCATGGCTTTGAAACCGTAATCGGAGACGATCTTCGGCGCATCGAAATTCTGGAACTTGGCCGCGTCCGCGCCCGCTTCTTTTGCCAGGTGGATCAATTTCCTGGCGCGTTCCATATCGCCGTCATGGTTGGCAGCGATATCCGCAATGAAATAAGTTGGATGATTTAATCCAATTATGTGTTTTCCGAATTTGATTTCCATAGCTCCTCCAAATTTGTGGAAAAAGACGGGTAAAACCTGTGGATAACCTGGGCAAAATTGTGGATAACTTGAGAGTGGGCGGGCTTCTGGCTGGGATAAACCCCGCCCCTATTGTGCATAACTACGTATTTTCTGTGGATAACCTTGCTGAAATTGTATATAAAACTCGTCTAAACCTGTGGAAAACTCGGGCAGAGCCTCACCCAAGTCTGTGGTTACCTTGTGGGTGGAAAGCCATAAATTGCGGGAACGGCGGGCGGTCAGGCTGGAGGCAAGAATGGATTTCGGCGAAATTTCGCTTTCGCGCAGCCTGAACTTGCGGGCGATCTCCACGCCAAATTGATACTTGCTCATGGCTTGCGGCCCCACGAGATGATACAAACCGCTCAAGCCGCGCTGCAGCATTTTTATCAAAATACGAGCCGTATCGTTTACCAGCATTGGACAAAAGAGTACATCGGTAAAACCGTTCATGCTTTTATCATGGGTAAGATTGTTAAGGAAAAATTCTGCCAGGCTGCGCCTGCCGCTTAAACTCCAACCGTAGAAATTAACGCGCGCTACGATTGCTCTCTGGTTTTCAGATAAGACTGCCTGCTCCCCTTCCAACTTGGTCTGCGAATACACACCAAGCGGATTAGGGGAATCTTCCTCAGTGTAGAAACCATCTTTTTCGCCGTCGAAGACCGCGTCAGTTGAAATATGGACGAGGGAAATATTCCGCACTTTGCAAGCCTTTGCCATTTGCGCGGGCAAGTCGATATTGAGGCGGCGGGCAAGGTCCGGGTTGTGCTCGCAGGTTTCGAGGTCCGCAAGAGCCGCACAGTTGATCAGCCAGTCCGGTCGTGCAGAATCAAGAATGGAATCCACTGCATCAGTATTCGATAAATCCGCCTTCAAAATTTTAAAAGGCGCATTCACTAATTTTCCGCGATCCACGCCAATGATCTCATGCCCGGTCATCGTCTCTTGTGCAAGATTGATGCCGAGCAGGCCACTGGCTCCGGTAATGAGCATGCGCGCCATAGTTTTTTATCCTTCGAGCTTGCCCTGCGCGAACAATTCTTCAAACGGCGCGATATATTTTTTGATCCCTTCGATATCAAGCCATTCGGTATTGTTATCGCTGGAATAGTAAAACCCTTCCTTGAGCGCCTTGCCTTTGTCCTGCCATGAATAGCCGAACCATGTCGCTTCGGCAGGCTGCACAACGAACATCGTATCTAGTTCAATGGTATGACGCGCCTCATCTTCCGAGATCAGCATCTCGTGTAATTTCTCGCCGGGACGAATCCCGATGGTATTAATTTCAGCTTTGGGGGCTATGGCGCGCGCAAGATCAACAACTTTTGTGCTGGGAATCTTGGGAATGAAAACTTCGCCGCCTTCCATTTGCTCAATGCAGGCGATCACAAAGCGGACACCCTGATCGAGCGAAAGCCAGAAGCGGGTCATGCGGTCATCCGTGATGGTAATCTTTCCGTTCGAACGCTGATTTAAAAAAAGCGGAACCACCGAACCGCGCGAGCCGACGACGTTCCCGTATCGGACGCACGAGAACCTGGTTGCCGAACCCCCGGCATAGGCATTGCTTTGAATGGTTAACTTCTCTGCGGCGAGCTTGGTGGCACCGTAAAGATTCGCCGGGCTGACGGCTTTATCGGTGCTGACCGTCAATACTTTTTTCACGCCCGCATCGAGCGCAGCTTCGACCACATTTGCCGTGCCCATGATATTGGTCTTGATGGCTTCCATTGGATTGTATTCACAGGCCGGGACCTGCTTCAACGCCGCCGCATGGACGACGATATCCACGCCATGCATGGCGCGCACCAGCCGCTCACGGTCACGCACATCGCCGATGAAATAACGCAGGTTTTCCTGGTTATAGCCACCGACCTGCATTTCATGCTGCTTCAATTCATCGCGACTAAAGATGATTACCTTCTTTGGCAGATGCTCTTCAAGCAAAATTTTAGTAAATTTCTTGCCGAACGAGCCGGTGCCGCCCGTAATAAGTACAATTTGGTTTTTCCAGTCCATGAGTTCTCCTATTGCCAGTTTATCAACATCCCATTTTATTTTGAAATAATTTTACAATAATCCATATCAATGACCTGTTTGATTTCAGGTGTCAACGGCTCCTGAATATCAGTCAGCATATCACATGCCTGCTGACGCAGGGGCCTATCGCCAATGACCCGTTTGGCCATTTGCGTCAGTCGTCCTGCATTCCCTGTGATCGCATATGCCTTCAAAAACGGCAGCCATTCCGAGCGATCTTCGGGGCTGAGTTCCAAGCGAATGGCTTCCTCGCCAAGAGCAACTGCGTCATCCCAATTGCCCAGTTGGGAAGCCAGGTCCGCTTTTTGGAAGTAATAACACCAACTGTGTTCAGGCTCCCTCCCAAAAATATACTCAGGCGGAAGGACGGGGCTTGCATCTGCAATCACATTTTTGATCTTCGAGGATGGGGCGGCAAGCGTCACATTCACCGGGTCGTATGTGGAGATCAATGGCTGATTCCCATCGATCACATGCACACATGAGGTCAGAGTCGGCTGGCTGATGATAAGCAAATTTCCATAATCAAAGTCAATGGTATGGCTGCGATACTGCGTCTGTTTATACTGTTCACCATTCAAAATATCCGACAGCATCTCACTGTTGAGCGTCAACCCAGCAACAGGGTAATGCACAGGGATTTGACCAGTTGGCTTAGGGAAATAGATGACATTTGCTGCTTCCATGACTCCATAACCATCATCTCCCATGCCAGACAACGGATACTGAATAACCAATGTAGTGCCAGGTTGAAGCATGGGGATGCGCCAACTCACCTGCCACCAGAATTTTTGAAGCGCAACTTCCTCCGTTACCGCATTGATGGAAATCCCATAATGTGCAAGAGATGCGGCTGCAATGACTGCATAGAGGGCAAAAACCCGAGTGCGCCGCAAGGACAACGTGTTAAGAAACCCAATCAGAAACACTGCGGCAGCAAGTGAAACAGGCAGGCCATAGTGCGAGAAACCTGTAATATTGACATAGCGATTCGCCATGATAACCGGCAGGACGCCGAAGATCATCCCCACGCCGCCAAGCAGCAACGCCTCTTTCCTGACCTGGTCCTGGTCGCTGTTCCCATCTTTTGATTCCCCTGATGGTTTGATTTGTCTCTCCGCAAAAACAACAAGCAGGACCGCAACGCCGGCAAACAACAACCCAAACGCGATATCGCGCAGACGCATCCCTTGCAGGAAGGCAGGGAATTGATCGATCCAAGCCAGAACACTGAGATTCAACAGGCTGTTATACAGTTGGAAAAACCAATCGATTGTCGTGGAAACGGGATTGCCGAGAAACACACTCAGCTGCCCGCCAATGTCGGTCGCCTTGCGCACATTGGTGAAAAGGAATATCCGCCAAAACAAGAATCCAAGCGGAATAAGCGAACTCCACGCCCAGGCTTTGACGGCAATGAACAATCGCTTCCAAACACCGATTCGACCATCACGATTGACCAGCAAATATACACACAGGAAACGGAAGACTTCCATTCCAATCGCGTAATCCACGAGAGCGATGTAAACCCAGCCTGTAAGAATTGCACTGGCTAGATATGTGATTTTTGCAATTCGATTCTGGGATTGAATCGCTTTCAGCGTGAGTGCGATTGAAAACACCTGCAATGCCAGGCTGGCGATCATGGGCTGATATTCGATTGCGCTGATCCACCAGAAATAGCCGGGGTAAATCGCAAACAGCAAAGCGCCAAGAAATGCAAATTTTCTTTCCTTGGGCCAAAGAATGTTGAAAACCCATAGCGCACCGATGGCACTCAATCCACGCCAAAGAAATGCGCTGATGTGATATGGAAGCGGATTGGGGCCAAATACGGAAAAATACAATTCAAAGAAATAGCCGCGCGCAGGACGATCGATACGGAACATCTCATGAAAGACCTTTGCGCCCGCCCTGATACCATCATAGATGTAATACCAGTCGTCCTTGAAATAGGTCAGTTTTCCGATGTTTGGGAGATAAACAAGAGCAGATATGACAAGAAGAAGAATGACCTCAAAGGTTGGTTTTTTCTTTTTATCCATAAATTCCTCTATAGATTCGAACCGGAGTTTTTGTTCGTTTTCTAATTACAGAACAGGTCATCAATCAGCACCTTTGTATGTGTATCTAGTGTCAGGATTGAATTAGGCTGATTGAACACAAGGCATGTTTGCTCTCTTAAAAATGCATGCTTATTAATTTCGGTGGATACGGCAATTACTTTTTCCTCATCCCCAAGCATGGCATAAGCTTGAAGGAAGGGAAACCACTCAACGGGATCGGCGGGATATAATTTAATTTGAAGAGCCTCATTGCCCAATCTGACTGCTTCTTCCCAATCCATTTTTTGAACAGCCAGGTCGGCTTGCTCAAAATAATAACACCATCCGCGTTCCGGTTCTGGACCAAATGCAAACTCCTGAGGAACCTGAAGATCGAGAGACAAACGAATATTTTCAACCTTGGAATACGGCGCAATTTTTTTAATGTTTTCTGAATCGTTTTCAGACAAAACATGGCGCGTGCCATCAATGACACGGACACACGACAGCGATGTTGGCTGGGTAAGAATTAAAATATTGCCATAAGTAATAATCTCTTTATGAGTTCTATATCCCTCTGTTTTTTTATGGGACATAGCCATAATCAAGTCAACGTTCCTGTTTGTCGGCATAAGTGCAGATACAAAATAACGGATTGGAATTTCACCTTGCGACTCCGGGAAGTAAATCATATTGGCTGGCTGTGCCAACCCATAATCATTGTCAACAATTAAAGTAACCAGTGTAGTATCCGGGCGTAAACCAGGAATACGCCAGCTGGCTTGCCACCAAAACTTCTCTATCGCATTCTCCGAAATTAATGTTTTTTCAGCAATAAGAGAATGAGTTAACACAGCGGTTGTAACAAAAATAATTATCAACAGGGTTTGGACATGTCTCCATGGAAGGAAGTAATAAACCAAACCGACAAGCAAAATAGCAGATGCCAAAGAGGCAGGTAGGCCATAGTGAGAATAAATATTAAGATTTACAAAACGATTTGCGGCAACTACGGGCAGCACACCGAATAGTAATGATATAGCCCCGAGAAATATTGCATCCCCGGCCATTCTTCGCGACTCATGCCCGTCGCTGGCGCTTAAGCCATTTAATTTATTTCCTGCAACGAAAAATAAAACAACAATTCCCGCCGCCAGAATAAATGCAATACCAGATACTTGAAAGCCTGCTTCGGACAGTCTGGGGTAAAGTTGTTTCGTCCATGCATTGAAGCCGACATTTGCAATGCTTTGAAATAAATATTCAAACCCCTTCCAAACACTATCCATAGGTGCTTCCATAAATTTGCTCAATTGTAGATTTACATCAGTGGCTTTGCGCTGGTTCTCGAAAAAAAACAACCTCCAAAGAATGAAACCAAAGGGAATTACCACGTTCCAGGCCCATACCCTGATGGTGGTGGAAATTTTTTTCAAAATTGTAAGGCTTTGTTCACTCCGGAAAACGAACAGGTAAACACAAAAAAAGCGAAATGCCTCCATGCCAATTGCATAATCCACCAATGCAATATAAGCCCACCCCGTAAGAATGGCGCCAGTCATGTAAATGACTTTCTCGAAAAATCTTGATGTTTGAATTACTTTCAATGTCAACACAACTGAGAATACTTGTAAAGCAAGGCTTGCAATCATAGGCTGGTATTCCACTGCGCTTACCCACCACGTATACCCCGGGTAAAGGATGAACAGCGCCGCGGCAAAAAAATTAAACCTGCTATTCTTTTGCCAAAGAATAGTTAACAACCAGAATGCGCCAACCCCGGCAAACACCCGCCACAGATATGCTCCAAAATGATATGGAAATGGATGCGGTCCAAACAAGGAAAAATAGAGGTCAAAAAAATAGCCGCGTGCGGGGCGGTCGATACTGAACATTGGATGAAAAATATTCGCACCTCCAACATATCCATCATAAATGTAGTACCAATCATCCAAGTAGTAGGTAAGGCTTGTCACATAGGGAAGATATGCAAGCGCAGAGATAAAAACCAGAAGGATTACTTCAAGATATGGTTTGTTCTTTAGGAATGCTCTGTTCATTTTTTAATCACAATCAACGGATACTGCCCGTTTTCTGCAAAATATTCGGGAAAGAGTTCTTCAAGCCAAAAGACAAACCTGAGGAATGTTCTCCCGCCGGGCGGACGCACGAACCAGCGCAAAATGCGGGTACTCATACTACGCCAGGGTTTGATCTCGATCTCCATCCTTGAGCCAATCTCGCGCTTGAGCCATCCGGGGGTCATCTTTTGGACGAATGTCCCTGCGGGATTTTCCTCGTTCAACCATTCTTTTTTCTTCTTTGCAGAGCGGCCCGACAGCTTGCGCATGAGACCGATCAACGGCTCTGCCAAACGGCTCAATAAGGGCTCATGCCAGCCGTTGACAATGGCGGCAGTTCGCCCGTTTGCAAGCACACGGTGGATTTCGCTGTATGCGCGCAGATGTTCTGTCAGCGCGAGATGATGAATGGCGTGCATGGACACCGCACCGTCAAAGGATTCCTGTTTGAAGGGCAAATTTACAAGATCGCCTACAACAAACAGTCCGTGCCCGTCGATTCGTTCACGCGCTTCGCGTAATGCTTGAATGGAAATATCCAAACAAACACGCTTTTGGTATCCCTGCGAATAGGTTTTATATTCCTCATATTGTACGGGACCGGAGCCTGCGTCCAAAATAAACCTGCCCGTTGGGATGATTCCATTTAGTACACGCAGACGCGTCTTATGAATGTATTCGCTGGAAATAAGGCGCAGGTCTTCGTAGCGGGCGTTTTGATACAGCCCGTCATCCTCCTGCTGCCAGCCGATCTCATCATAAAATTCGCGTACTTTTTGTTTCGTGTCTGTCATATTATCTCTATATGTTT
>CAZEGE010000043.1:0-14988 GCA_964511765.1 uncultured Anaerolinea sp. | reverse complement strand
TCATAAAATTCGCGTACTTTTTGTTTCGTGTCTGTCATATTATCTCTATATGTTTGTGTCGTTGCGAGGAGGGTGTACTTCCCAAGAAAGCATCCCCCGCTTGGTCAGGAAAACTTCCTCGATGGGAATTTCTCATTTACTCAATTGAAGATTGCTTCGGGCTTCGGGCTTCGTCCTTGCAATACATGTCATTTCCACGTGAATGGCTCGTTCACCAAAAAATCGAAGGTATCTTTAAATTGCGCCAAACCTTCTTGGCTCAACACTTTTTCCAAAGGCCATACTTCCAGGTCATCCCAGAAATTCATCAAACGCCACGGGAACGGACGCGGGTATTCAAAGAAGAAACGGAAGGCGTAATTCCATGCAAATTCAATTTGATTTTCTTTCAATTGGTAGGCAGGAATACCTGCCAAAACTTCTTCAAGGGTGGCGTAGTATTCATCCCACGAATTTGGGTCAAGGGTGAAGCCGCGCCCGCGATAATGGGTTTGTCCGCAGGAGATGACGGGACGGCCATTCATGGCGGTTTCGAGTCCGACGGTGGTGGTGTATGCCAGGCCAATATCGGCTATTTCGATCAAATCGTAGGTGTTGATTTTATCCAATGCACCAATGACATGAATATTGCTGGGAAGTTCAGGCAGGGCTTCGCGCACGACCGTTCCCATGGACCTGGCTTGCGGGACAAGTTTTTCACCGGGATGTACCCGGATCACCAATTGCACATCGGTTCGCCTGGAAAAGTATTGGACTGTCTTCGTGATCCATTCAGTCATCGAGGCTGCGAAGATATCACGTCCGAGAGTGAGACTATCGCCCAAAACATTCGCAGCGAGCATCACGACGGGGCGGTCATCCAGGTTTAGCAATTTGCGAGTCTCTTGCGCACCTTGCGATGAAACATATTGCCATAGTCGCTTGGATTTGCCCCACACACGAGCTCCGCGGCGGGCATTCTCGAGCTCGGCAACGCGTTCGAACATCGAATCGGTAATTGGTAATTGACAGCGTGCTTTAACAAGATAGTCCGTATCCTGCTGCATGATGGATGAATTTTGCGCCAGCCAGATCTGTTCGCGCTGGTCGTTGAATTCGTAGGTAACTGCATCAATACCCAGGTAACGCGCCACACGAAAGACAATCCCCATTTCGAGGATCAAACCATTTGGGATCAAGACAACATCAGGTTTGTTGACCTGTATCCATTCGAGTGCCGCTCTGGCAGCAAAGGTGTTGCGTTGAATTCGCAGGTCATACAACGCGCGGTCGCCCGTATCGTTCATATTTACTTCTTCGCGCATCAGGGTGTATTGCGCATCCCACAGCGAGATCTCTTTTACGTCAGCCTGGATTCTTTCCGGGAGAGCAATGGCAGGCTTGAGGTCCAGCATGGAGACGTGTTCAAGTAAGGGGGACAACGATGACAACGCATCTTTTGTGTGAAGCACACGTTGTCTTTGTGTAAAGTTGTCCTTTTGCTTGTGCCACTCGGAATAGGGCAATGTCAATAAAGTGACTTTATGCCCGAGTCCCGCGAGAGTCAAACCGAGATAGGCAGATTGTTCGATCCAGTAATGCAATGTTGCGAAGAGCAAAGTTTTTTTGCCGGGCTTTGCATTTTTAACAATGGGCTCAACAACCGCACGCGCCGCAGGCAAGGACTTTTGCAAACGATCCAAATTGAAATGGTCTTTGCGCGGACGATCCTTCTGCCGAAGCATCCAATCGATTTCGGCAGTGAAAGGCAGGTCGCCAAGAAAGGTGCGGAGAGAAGGCTTGTTCATATGGTTTTATTATAAAGTTTTTCTATATAGTTCTGGCTTACATGACCAATACTCTTTATAAAATCTTGCATATCGCTATCAAAAGACACTAAGATTGTGTCATCTTTCTCCAATACATTTGCAATAAACATATCTAAAATATCGTTCTTATGAAATTTAGCCCCACGTTTTACCATTTTAGATATTATCCAATCCATATAGCGAATCTGCATTGATTGTATATCTTTACTTTTTAGAGACGCCTTATATATATTGGTAAACTCTTGATTAATTTCAAAGATAGCGTTCTTATAAAGTTTTCTTATTAATTTATTTACATTATTTTCTTCTAGATTATTCAAACCTTCGGATTTTAATTTATGAATTTTCTTGAGATTTGAGTTTGTATTGTTCAAATCATTAAAAATAGAAGTTAATTCAGCGTCTGTTAGACTAGGATATGGGTTGCTTCTCGCAAGTTCAAGAAAACTTGTCCAACTCACAAGAATAGAATATAAGGATTTGTTAAAGCATTCCTTAATAACTCCCTCTACATCACCTGAATTATATCCATCACGAAATGCTAGAATAAAAATTTCCTCAACATCCTTAATGTTGCCTGGCACTCGTTGTACATAGGTCATTAGAATTTCTGGCTTTTTCAGCTCGTTGTATTTTTCAAAGTATAGATTTGTATACTGTGCAACAATTAGTCCAAGAAAAAAAGCTGAGAATTTAGATTCAACTTCAATCTTTTTTTCCATATAACTATTAATTTTTTTGAAATATCACCATCAGACAACGCTAATAAGCCAGCAATATCATTCATTTCAAGAGGTAAAAACATATCGATATAGCTTTGGTTAATATTATCCTTGATGAAGGAAAGCCCTTTGCGAATAAATTGGGGATTATTTCTAAATCTTACAAGGAATTCAAATAAAGTTGCTGTAGAAATAACATTATGGTTATTTTTGTCAGAAATCAAATCATCAAATTTATCTTGGTTCACTTTTGTATTGTTACCAAAATTCGATTTGTCCCATTTGCCTAAAGCATAATAGAAAGCATTTGTATCTAAAACAATTTTCATAACTACTCAATTTTTTCAATCGCCCAATTCAAACGCGGGCGAACGGGACCGACGCGCGGCTCAGGCCATTGCGTGCCAGGCGCGCCGGAAATATCCACATTGAATGCAATTGCATTTTCATCCATGAAATAACGGCGCACGCCAAATGAACTGGCATTCACGCCAATGCTGTAACGACCTTCGTTGAAAATATCGGGGGGGATTTCTGCGCGGCTGATGTATCGGCCCGCTTTGCGCGAATCAAATTTTTCAAAGAGGTCCGGCGCATCGGTATCGAATGAAGTGAGCACATATTCGCCGCGCATGGTACTGAGATAAAAACCGATGCGCAGACCTGTGACAGGCGCATCGAGTTGATATTCAAATTCGACGGTAAGCGGCTCTGTGGAACGGACAGTATCCACAACCTTTCCGCTTCTATTCTTGACCTTCAAATTGATCGGCCTAAACGGCTGACTCGCTGCCGGGATTTCATCCGCATCCCAAACGCGCTCACCAGCCTGCATCTGACCAGACGAAAGATAAAAGTCAACGGCCTCCTGCGTGGGTCCGCGCATAAGCATTTGACCTTTGTTTAAAACAATCGCTTCCTGGGTTAATCGCAAAATTGCAGACATGTTGTGGCTGACGAACAATACCGTGCGTCCCTGCTGGGCCACGTCCCCCATTTTGCCGAGGCACTTCTTTTGAAACTCTGCATCGCCCACTGCCAGAACTTCATCCACAACAAGGATTTCAGGCTCAAGGTGTGCGGCAACTGCAAACGCAAGACGAAGATACATACCCGATGAATATCGTTTGACAGGCGTATCAATGAACTGGGTCACTTCGGAGAAATCCACGATCTCGTCGAACTTGGAGTCAATCTCGGCGCGTCTCATGCCGAGAATGGCGCCGTTCATATAGATATTTTCACGGCCTGTGAGTTCGGGATGAAAACCCGTGCCCACTTCGAGCAGCGAACCGACACGCCCGCGCACAGAAACCGTACCTGCAGTCGGCTCGGTGACGCGGGAGAGAATTTTGAGCAAGGTGCTCTTGCCTGCACCGTTGCGTCCCACTATGCCAAGCACTTTGCCTTCCTCGAGATCAAAGGAAACGTCCTTCAACGCCCAGACGAAGTTTTGGTTGCTTCTGCGGTCGGATTTCCCGATCATCGCCTTCGCGATTCGCACAGGCGCGTAGAAGGTATCCATGAGCACATCACGCAGCATGTTGTAACGGAACTTCGTCTCCGCTGCGCCAATCTTATATTGCTTGCTGAGATCCTTAACACTGATGGCTGTTGTCATCATTAAATCGTATCCGCAAATGTCTTTTCCATGCTGCGGAAATAGAAAAGACCGGAAACCAAAATCAAAACCGAGATCGTGGCGGAGACCCACAATGTGATGTCAGGTCCATTGCCGGAACCAAGCAAAGCCCAGCGGAAACCATTGACCACACCTGCCATGGGATTAAGCGAATACAAGATCTGCCATTTCGCTGAAATCACGGAGGATGAATATGCCACAGGCGTGGCGAACAACCAGAACTGAGTCAGAAACGGCAGCGCTTGATTTACGTCACGATATTTCACGTTGACCGCGGAAAGCCAAAGCGCCACACCCAAGGCTGTGACTATTGCCAAAAGAAAGAATAACGGGAGAGTCCACAACACATCCCATGCGGGAGTTACCTGATAATAAAACATCAAGCCGATCAAAATAACAAATGCAATCGCAAAATCCACCAACCCGGCAAAGACCGAGGCCATCGGCAGGATCAGGCGCGGGAAGTAAATCTTCGTCACCATATTGTTATGCGCCACGAGGGAACGACTGCCCTGGTTGAGCGCAGTAATGAAGAGACCCCACGGCAGTAAGGCGGTGAACGAAAATACGGGATAAGGAATTCCATCTGTGGGGAGTTTGGCCACCTTCCCAAAAAGAAAAGTGAATACGAGCATGGTCATCACAGGCTGGATGACAGCCCAAGCCATGCCCAAAAGGGTTTGCTTATATTTCACTTTTACATCACGCCAAACCATGAAGAAAACCAGCTCACGGTAAATCCAAAGGTCACGCAGGTTTAACGCGGCAAGACCCTTGGATGGCTTGATATAAATTGTAGTTGGTTCGTGTTTGGTAAGTTCAGTCATAAATTACAATTCCGTCATTGCAAGGGAACAGAGCAGGCAAAGCAATGACATCACTTGATTTTTTCACGATTGGCTTTAAACCATTCTATCGTTCTGCGCATGCCTTCTTCAAAGGAAACCTGCGCGCCCCAGCCAAATAATTCCTTCGCACGAGACACATCGAGTCCGCGGCGAGGCTGGCCGTTGGGCTTGTCGGTCTGCCAGGCGAGTTTGCCCTGGAAGCCTGTCAGCTTGACAATCATCTCAGTCAAATCTTTGATCGAAATTTCATGGCCAGAGCCGAGATTCACGGGCAGGTCGCCATTGTATTTTTCGGCAGCGGTCAGGATGCCATCGGCGGCATCTTCCACAAATAAGAATTCGCGCGTCGGAGAGCCATCACCCCAGACTTGCAATTCTTTATCGCCACGCTCACCCGCTTCGACTGCTTTGCGGATCAAAGCGGGGATGACATGCGAGGTCGCCAAATTGAAATTATCACGCGGACCATATAAATTCACTGGCAGCAGGAAAATGGCGTTGAAGCCATATTGCTGGCGATAGGCCTGCGCCTGCACAAGCATCATTTTCTTGGCAAGGCCGTATGGTGCATTGGTTTCTTCCGGATAGCCGATCCACAAGTCGTCTTCCTTGAAAGGTACGGGGGTGAATTTTGGATAGGCACATACTGTCCCAATCGCGACGAATTTGCCAACGCCGTTCTGATAAGCCTGGTGCATCAACTCAACGCCCATCATCAAGTTATCATAAAAGAAATCGGCAGGGTGTTCGCGGTTTGCGCCGATTCCGCCCACATTCGCGGCAAGGTGGATGATGACCACGTTTTTCGGGTCAACACCTTTGAGCGTTTCGGCATACATGCGGCGGATGTCATTCGCGTCAACAAGATTATAGTTCTCGATACGTGGAATAAAAATATCCGTCGCGCCACGCTGTTTTAGTTTTTCAATGACGAACGAGCCGAGAAAGCCTGCGCCGCCCGTTACGATCACACGTTTGTTTTGCCAGAAGGTTGAAGGTTGAAGGTTAGAAGGTTGTTTCGACATTGTAAGATACTCCATCATCCCGTATTCTGCGGGCATTCGGTTGATTTTCCAAATATTGAATAAATCGGGCAGGCTGCCTACTGCAAATCTCCGCAAGGGAAAACATTTCAGAAAATTGTTCTACAGAGAGATAATTTTGATCTCTTGCGATTATAACTGAGCGCGTAATTCGCCGGCGGAGCCTTTGGCAAATCCAAGATACTTGATAAACATTGATTGCGTCTGACTTTCAAACCCTTCCGCGATATTTGACATCCTAGAAACAGATGCACGCCTCATTTGGTCGCGCAGGCCAAAATCATGCGCAAATACGCCATTTGAAGAATATTCGTATACCAAATTTGTTAATTCTTTTGACTTTTGCCAAACTTCCAAATCCTCAAAACGCTTCGCAGTCGTCATCTTTTACTCCTTCAACCTACAACTTGCAACCTTAAATCTATTGCACGATAAACTGCGCGTTTCTATATCTGTCATCGGTAGGGTTTCGGATCAAACCAGACTTTAACGCAAACAACACTTCACGTACGCCGTCGTCCACATCCAAGGTGGTACTAAAGCCAAGTACGCGCTTGATCTTTTCAAACGAGACGGAGATATCGCGCATATCACCGCCGAATGTTAAATCCTTATATTCAACAACAGTTTCAGGCATACGTTTCAAAATCAGGCGCACGATATCATCTTTTGAATGATTGCCGTCCTTGGTTCCCAAATTGAAAACCTGTCCCAACACCTTTTGTTTTTCTGCTTCCAGTCCCATGATCACACCTCGCACCACGTCACGGATGTGAACAAACGAGCGCGAGTATCCACGCTGGTAAATAATAAGCGAGCGTTTCGTAAATGCTTCCAATACAAATTGATTGACGATCAAATCAAAGCGTGTACGCGGGGAAATTCCATATAAGGTCGCAAAGCGGAACAGCACCGGTGAGCAGGCTGAATCTTTTTGTGAAAGCAAAAATTCTTCGCTTGCAATTTTCGTTTCCGCATAGATGGATTGCGGATTTAAAGAGGACTCTTCAGTTACAGGCCTGCCGTCTTGGGACAAACCATAATTGCTATATGTGGATGCGAACACGAATCTTTCCGCACCCAAATCGGCTGCCTGTTCGAAGACCATTTTTGTGGCTTCGACATTGTACTTCCACGCCACCTGCTTCCCCACTGCCTGACAGGCAGGGAATCCCACAATCGCCGCAAGATGGACTATCGAATCAGGTTTCTGCCAGCCGCGTTTGACGGCATCCCGCACAACGCGAGGCTCGGTTACGTCGGCCTTGATGAAATGAAAGTTGGGATGATTCATAAACGGGATAATGCTCTCGCCGCCGAACAGGAGGCTGTCCAGGACTGTCACTCTATAATTGGCGCGCAGCAGATCCGAGGTCAGGATCGAACCGATATAGCCCGCACCGCCAGTAATGAGCACATGCCGATCCGTCATTCCAGTCCATCCAATCTGATCTTATATCCATCCAAAATCAGCGCAGGCGCAGATTTATCGTTTACAACCGCAATGCCCTGCTCAAGGCAGGTGAGTTTGCAAATATCGGCAACATCGCCAAAACCAACAATACGTACGCGATCAAACCCCGCATGGCGGATTTTTGAAACATGATCCTTCACACGCTGGCGCGTTTTTCGATAAACTAAAAACGAACGCTCCACATAATCCACGGCGAGTCGGGCCCGCAGGGCAAGTCCTTCAGGCGTGATAATGTAGCGCAGTTTCTTTCTTTCGGCGCGCGAGACTTTGACCGCGCCCTTTGCAATGAGACGTTTTAAATGCCAATTGACCGTCCCCACCGCCACCCCCAATTGCGTGGCAAGCGTGGACTGGTTCACATCGGGATCGCTCTCGATCTGTTCAAGCAGGGAGAGTTCGCGGAGTTCGTCGTTGGTTGATTCCATATTCATGCTTTATAAATCCAAAATTCAGTCACTGAATTATAACCCAATTTCTTGGCATATTACCCATATACAGTTACAATTGTTTATCTTGTGTCACAAAAAAATATTCAGATAAAATCATTTCACAATGAACATAAATCCACCATTTGATGAGGCTGGCAAAGCATACCAGCAAACCCGTATGGCGCGCTGGGATTCCATTGCAAAAAAACGCGATACCTGGCGCGGGATGGGCTTCTGGTATCACCGCCGAATCAATGAGATCTACAAATTCCTTGTCAACCCCAACCAGCGCATCCTTGAGATCGGATGCGGCATGGGGGGTTTAATTTCCCATTTAAAACCATCCCACGGCGTTGGCATTGATTTCTCCCCCGAAATGATCGCGCGCGCCAGGCAACAGCATCCTGAGATTGAATATTATCACCTTGACGCGCATGACCTCTCCAGCCTCGAAGGTGAATTTGACATCGTCATCCTTTCAGACACAGTCAACGATTTGTGGGATGTACAACGCGCGCTCGAAGGGGTGAAAAAATTCTGCACACCAAGCACCCGCCTCATCCTGAATTTTTACAGCCACCTTTGGCAACTGCCTCTCACCCTCGCGCAAAGCCTTAATCTCGCAGCGCCCATGCTCAGCCAAAACTGGTTCACCCTCGAAGACATGGACAACATGTTACGCCTGGCGGGCTTCGAAAATATTCGCGCCTCCGCCGAGGTGCTCTGGCCCCTGCCCCTCGGCGGCTTCGCGGATCGTTTCCTCGTCAAACTCTGGCCTTTTCGCGATTTTGCATTATCCAATTTTGTAATTGCGCGCCTCACGCCACAGCCCATAAAAGAACGAAGCGTTTCAGTGGTTGTCGCCGCGCGCAACGAAGCGGGAAATATCAAGTCGATTTTTGAACGCCTGCCAAGGATGGGAGCAAGGACCGAGCTGATTTTTGTCGAAGGACATTCACGCGACAACACCTACGAAACCATCGAGAAGGAAATGGCGCGTCATCCTGGGATTCCGAGTCTGCTCTTCCGTCAGCCAGGCATTGGCAAAGCTGACGCAATTCGACTCGGCTTTGAGAAGGCCTCCGGCGATATCCTGATGATTTTGGATGCAGACTTAACCGTCCCGCCCGAGGATCTACCGCGCTTTTACGATGCCCTCGTGTCGGGCAAGGGAGAATTCATCAACGGCGTGCGCCTCGTCTACCCAATGGAAAAGGAAGCTATGCGTACCCTCAATTTCATCGGCAATAAATTATTCAGCATGGCCTTCTCATGGATATTGGGACAGCCCATCAAAGACACCCTGTGCGGCACCAAAGTAATGTGGCGTGAAGATTATGAAAAGATCGCCGCCAATCGCTCCTACTTTGGCGACTTCGATCCCTTCGGGGATTTCGACCTGATCTTCGGCGCGGCAAAACTTAACCGCAAGATCATTGACCTTCCCATTCGCTATCGCGACCGAACCTACGGAACCACCAATATCTCGCGCTGGAAACATGGTATTCTATTGTTCAAGATGGTCATTTTTGCCGCTAGAAGAATCAAGTTTGTATGATGTATTTTTCGAAGTGAAAACAACTTTGCAATCAAACAAGGGAGACAAAACATGAGTAAAAATAATGTTAGCGCCGCGTTGATAACACTTGGAATATTTGGGATCACCACAGCCATTCTTGTTGATATCATCAAGAGTGGTGCGTTGAAAATCCAAGCTGCGCAAATCCTGATCATCGAATTGGCGTTGACCGCCATCCTACTGGGTTTATTAACCAGAAAAATATTTGAAAACCATGGAGCTGAAACAAACCTTTTATCGAGGCTTGTCAAGTGGTTAACAGGGCTTCCCATGATCACCTGGGTAATGGTCGGTTATCTCATTGCATACCTTGCCTTCTTCATCATCCCCATGTTTTTCAATACTCCCCCCAGAATACAATACTTCAACAAGTATCTGCCGGATGGATATCCAATTGGTGGCGACCTTTTATTTCTAACCCAGCTCATACAGCAATGGTTTACAACAAACCAATCGCCTTTTTACATTCAGTTCTACCCTCCATTCACCTACATCTTCTTATCACCATTCCTATTAATAAACGATCATCACCTGCTTTATAAATTAGTCACAATAACCACCATTGCCTGTTTCATCCTGTCAAGCCTGATCATCCCCCTCTGGACAAGTAAAAAATGGGACAAGTCGTTAATTTTTATCTTCTTTATCACTGGTCTCTTTTCTTACGGGATGCAATTTGAGCTGGAAAGAGGGCAGGTTAATGTGTTCGCCTTTTTATTTTGCATGTCTGCAATTTATATTTACCATTACCACCATTCCTTTCGCTACTATGCCTACTTATTATTCTCGATAGCCATACAGTTAAAAATATATCCTGCGATTTTCATTGTAATGTTCATCAAAGACTGGAGAGATTGGAAAGGCAATCTGCGAAAGATAATTGTAATAGGACTGTTCAACTTTTCACTTTTGTTCATCGCCGGAGTTCAACCATTCCTTGAATTCATTAAATCGGCCACAACACAACTAAGAACCCCCGGCTGGTCATGGACCGGTAATCACTCCATCAAGGCATTCGTATCAGAGTTTGCGGAAAATAATGGTTTGGGCTTGGTCAAGGCAGACACCGTCGAGATGATTAAACAACATATCGGATTAATCTCCAACATTTTCCTGGTTGCTTTTATCCTGTGCTTTCTCTCAGCCGTCCTTCACGCTTATCGTAGAAATCAACAAGAGTTTGATGCGGTTTTATTCCTCACTTGTACAATCGGTGCATTGATCATCCCCGTGTCCAACGACTACACTTTAACCATTCTTGCGGCACCCATGGCACTGGCGCTAACGTCAATATCAAACAGCAGTTACGGGAGGAACAAATTCATTGCAACCCTTCTTTTGATAATCACAACCACTGCATATTCAATAACTTTATATCCTTTCAAATACAAAACACTTCTTCTTCAAAATTCGTTCCCCGCGCTTTTTACCATCCTAATTACTGTAACAATCCTAAATTACATCATAACAATAACCGGCAAAAATACAGCAGAAAATCCCGGGAATTAAGCAGTAAACAATTTAGCAACAGACACCGTTCATGGGATTCGTGTTTTGCATCCTGGGACAGAATGCATTTCTCCACTGAAAAAATGGATTGCCCTCGCTATACTCAAAACCTTTTCAGAGCTATAGCATTGAAATGGAATACACACCGCCAACTGCAGGAACGGTGTACACGATTGGTAATTTCATCCAATAAACAGGTGGTCACCTGCGGGCAACTTCCATATTTTAGATAGTGTCTGAAAACCAGCAAAAATTGAAGAAGTCGGGCAAACTTGCGAGATGATCAAATCTAAACAAGCCTACCCGACCGATCTGAATGATACCCAATGGTCGAAAATTCGACCATACCTGCCAGTCGAAGCACAAACAGGTCGTCCGCGTGAACATAGCTGGCGTATGATTTTGAACGGCATTTTCTATATCCTGCAAAGTGGTTGTTCATGGCAAATGTTGCCTCATGATCTGCCAGCTTGGCAAACCGTCTATCATTATTTTCGTTTGTGGCGAAAAGAAGGCTTGTGGGAGCGCTTGAACCAAGCCTTGCGTGAGAAAGTACGCCGACGACATAAAAAGAGACGTCAGCCCAGCGCAGCCATTCTGGATAGTCAATCTGTGAAAACCTCGGAAGGGGGTAAGGGGGTCTGGAGTGTGGTTTTGACGCTGGAAAGCAGGTGACAGGCAGAAAAAGGCACTCGTTGGTAGATACTTTGGGCCTGATGATGAAGGTTGTTGTGACCGCTGGTAACGTACAAGATCGCGATGGTGCAAAGCTCTTACTGGAAGAACTGACCCAACCAGGAGACACGATCAAACGCTTGAAACTAATCTGGGTAGATGAAAGTTATCGTGGCGCCTTGATTGCTTGGGTGGCAGAACACTTTGGATGGAAGTTGGAAGTTGTTGAAAAGCCAAAAGTTCAGATTGGATTTCAAATTCTTCCAAAACGATGGATAGTAGAACGTACTTTTGCATGGTTAGTTCGTCAACGTCGCTTGGCAGGAGATTATGAGCGATTACCTGAAACAAGTGAATCTTTTATTTATGCCGCTATGATTCGATTGATGGTTCGTAGGTTAGCAAAAATATGACTTTTCAGACACTTTCTTAGCGCACTCGCTCAAAAATAAGAATATCTGGATTAACCGCAGCAATATTCACCGGCGGTAAATACGGCGGCAGACGGTAGGCATATTTTTTCACAAGACGGAAATTCGTATTTTCACCCGCCAGCAGCCGCTTGAAGAAATTACATTCTACAAGATTGGTGACGCACACTGAGTTCGTATAGAAGCGTGAGTAGGTGTAACTATCGATCACAAATAGATCGGTCTGCCTCTCCAACAAGCCCTGTTCACCTTGATTGTATTCATAGCGTCCACCTGTCGGTACGGCATCATCTGCATATTTGACAAAATAGATGGGGTAATTATGCGCCCGCGCAAAGCGTTTTTTTTCAATAACGGGAGGGTAGAGCGTATATTCAATGCTTTTTCCATATCCGCGAATCGTTCCAATATATTCACTGGCGGGAATACGGGCATCATTCACGAACAACAAAGCGATGCTGACCAAACGCAGAAGGGAGTATGTAATCCCAATCACTAGCAAGGTGATAACCGCAGGTTGTACGAATTTCAAATTTCTGCTTTTTGCAAGGTAAATGATTTCCTCAACAAACAACGCGCCTAAAATGGCGAACGGGGCCACAAATGGGATGAAATGACGGGGAATGTAATTAATGGAAATCAGGAATGGCAGGTCGAAAAGCATCACGTTCATCATCAGGATCAGGATACCCGGCGTCATCGTCTCATTGACCCGCGCCTTTCCCAGCCAGCGCAAGAGTAGACGGATGGCAAACCAAACGAAACCAACCATGTATAAATAATAGGCAAACGTCCCCACCGCCTCTTTAAAAACCGCCCACTGGCCATACAAACCGATGGGGGTTCCCGAGTTAAAGCCATATTGAGAAAAACGTAAAGCCGCCGGAACAACGTTCCGGAGATAATCCACTGGTGAAAGAAATAATATGGGCGTGCCAATGCCATAGCCAAGGATGACAAACACCCCACCGATGAAAAGCGTCTCCAAAGAGCGCAGCCAGTCACGCAACACTACCGGCCAATTCATGAAGACAAATACACCCAAAGGCAGCAACACCAAACTGACGCCCGTATATTTGCTCGAAGCCGCCAGCCCAACAGAGAAGAAAGAAGCATACAACCACATTTTTGAATTCGTAAATTGATATTTGACAACAAAATACACACAGAGAATGGCAAACAATTGCAGGTACAGATCATTGTGGGAAAAACGTCCGTTCGCCGCCGCCACACCACTGGCGGTATACAATATTCCCGCCAGCGCAGCAGTCCATTTGTTTGCACCGATCATGCGTGCAAGGTAATAAATCAATACTCCGGCCATTGCGCCCAAAAAGGCGGAGAACAAACGCGCAGCAACAATGAATGCAAAACTTGATTTCCCCATTCCGTAGGTAACAGCACCAATGGCATACATCACATACTTCGGCAGGGAAGGATAATTGAAGTCAGGCTCGGTTACATCAAATTCCATGTCGCCGCCCAAAGCCATATTCACCCGCCAGATTAATTCATCCGGGTTCCATAACGCAGGCGCACCCCAATTTATACCGGGGATGGAAGCCGCAAGGAAAAGCAGAAAAATAAATGCGGGGAGCAGCGATTCATTTCGAATCATGAAACCGGTTAATCTATGTCCCATTTTGGATATCATGGATTTTTAATGCCTCGGACCTTCAGTAAGAATATAAATCAAAGCGGCCGAGTCTATTCCTTCATCTCCTGTAAGAAATTCAGGCCGGATGCGCGAGCGTGCGGTGCGGAATTCATCATTCAGCCGTTCCAAAACTGTGACCTCCACCTTTTGGAAATACGCCTCGAATACTTCCCGATAATTGGTCAGGCGGAAACGGTTTAGGTTACTCGTCGGATTGAGGAAATTCTTCCACACGCTTTCGGAAAATGTGAGCATTTCAAACGGGTACTTGAAGAAATGATCGCGTAAATCAATAAAGTGTAATTACACGCCTTTCGCCGCTGTCAATTTTGAGAGGGCGCGTGTAATACCATCCACACCGTTCAGATGTTCGTATACGGATGTGTTGAAGATAACATCCGCTTCCATAATTTTTTTTGAGCTGCATCATCACGAATATCGCCGTGAAGCAAAGTGACATATTCAGAACGCGAATTCGCATCATTGTTTTCAGTTATAAGATAGTCGGAATAATCAGGGAGCAGATCCCGGTTGCACTCCTCATCCAATAAAACAAAATGATCGCAAAACACCACGTGGGTAGCTCCCTTGCGGAGCAATTCCACACCGGCTGCAAAACAACCGCCATAGCCCAAGATAAGCACGCGCTTTCCCTGAATAGATTTTCCATAAGCGGACAAGGTCTGAATATATGGCTCCACCGCAGCAGAGGGATCGCCAGACTCCAAACCCGGATGAATGATCCACCTGCGTTTCAAAAGAAAACGCGCCACTGCCTCAGGCATGAAGTGTCGCAAAATGCGAAGGGCCCGATATTTAATATTCACTTGGGTATTCCTTATGGCAATTGAGATGAACAATCCGTTATCTCTGATCTGGGAACGAGTAATTGCACGCCAACCTCTTTTAGTATTATTTTTTCTTCATAGTAACATAATATGGGGTTGGCCACCCATTTCACCCAAGCGTTATTCTCTTCGCCGAATTGGTAGGAGCTATCCTTGATCGGGGTACGCAGGGGTTCTGAGACGATTAATGAAAAACGATGCACAGCAAGATCAGCATAAAATGATTTGAAATAGTTTAAATTTTCGCTAAGCGCCTCATTCATCAAAACTTTCTTTTCGTATTCAGGAACAAGGACAACATCTGAAATATAACCAAACGTAAGC
>CAZEGE010000042.1:0-25314 GCA_964511765.1 uncultured Anaerolinea sp. | reverse complement strand
CATTGTCCCCACGTTCAGATGCGGCTTGCTTCTGTTAAATTTTTCCTTCGCCATTATAAAACTCCTTGAATTATGAAAAAAAAACGATTGATTACGCTTTCAAAATTTCTTCCGCCACCGACTGCGATACTGGGGCATAGTGGTCAAATTCCATATTGAAGACGCCGCGTCCCTGGGTAGCGGAACGTAATTGGGTTGCGTACCCAAACATTTCCGCCAATGGAACCATGGCCTTGACCGCCTGTGCATTTCCAAGGCGGACTTCCATACCCTGGATCAATCCACGGCGGCTATTGATCTGTCCCATGACATCGCCGAGATATTCTTCCGGCACAACAACTTCAACCTTCATCATCGGCTCGAGCAAAATGGGATGTCCCTTTTGCACGCCTTCTTTGAAACCCAGGATGGCAGCCATTTTGAATGACATTTCATTTGAGTCAACTTCATGGAAAGAGCCATCGATCAATGTGACTTTGATGTCAACCACGGGGTATCCAGCAAGCACGCCGCCGTCAGAGGCCTCTTTAACACCTTTTTCGATTGGGCCAATAAATTCTTTAGGGATGGAGCCGCCCACAATCTTATTTATAAATACAATACCGCTTCCGCGTTCGCCTGGTTCCATGGAAAATACGACGTGGCCGTATTGGCCTTTGCCGCCGGATTGTTTGGCATACTTGTAATTGACTTCCTTAACCGCTTTGGTGATCGACTCGCGAAACGCCACGCGTGGAGCGCCTACGTTTGCCTGCACCCTGAATTCGCGCAACAAACGGTCCACGATAATATCGAGATGCAGCTCACCCATACCCCTAAGAATGGTCTGACCGGAGTCTTCGTCTGTGTTTACGTGAAGTGTAGGATCCTCTTCAGACAACTTGCGGAGGGCTTCCCCCATTTTTTCCTGATCCGCAGAGCTCTTGGGTTCAATTGCAATTGATATAACTGGTTCAGGGAAGGAAATATTTTCAAGCACCATGGCTTTTGTGTCACAAAGTGTATCGCCTGTGAAGCTTTCTTTGAAGCCTAATACGGCGCCGATATCGCCGGTGCGTATTTCAGTCACATCTTCGCGATGATCGGCATGCATACGGATCAAACGACCGATACGCTCTTTTTTTCCTCTTTTGGTAGTATTCTGTACGGTTTGCCCCTGGCTCAGTACGCCAGAGTAAACACGAATATAAGCGAGACGGCCCACATAGGGATCAGTTACAATCTTGAATACCAACGCACCCAAGGGAGCATCATCCTGTGCAAGGATGTCAAAAGTGCTTTCTGGATCCCCTGGTTCAGATACTGTAATGGTTGGTTTATCCGCCGGGGAAGGAAGGTAATCAATGATTGCATCGAGCAAAAC
Organism: uncultured Anaerolinea sp.; assembly: GCA_964511765.1. Lineage (GTDB taxonomy): Bacteria > Chloroflexota > Anaerolineae > Anaerolineales > Villigracilaceae > Villigracilis. The sequence goes on along the minus strand of CAZEGE010000042.1, from coordinate 23,951 downwards.
CTGTACGCCCTTGTTCTTTAAGGAAGAGCCACAGAACACAGGTGCGGCCTTATTGGCAAGCACGCCCTTACGAAGCGCAAGTTTGAGTTCCTCGATGCCGATCTCCTGGGCTTCCAGGAATTTCATGGTAAGGTTATCGTCAAGTTCGGCGATCTTTTCCACCATTTTGGCTCGAGCTTCCTGAGCCTGGCCTTTTAGATCGTCCGGAATCTCGACGATGTGCGGATCTTTACCCAGATCATCTTCCCAAATAACAGCCTTCATACCAAGCAGGTCCACTACACCTTTGAATGTCGCTTCAAAGCCGATGGGAATTTGCATCGGGATCGGATTAGCGCCCAGGCGATCAATAATTGTTTCTATCGTCCGCTCAAAGGAAGCGCCAACGCGATCCATTTTGTTGACAAAACAAATACGCGGCACGCCGTAACGATCAGCCTGGCGCCATACAGTTTCAGACTGTGGTTCAACGCCCTGCACCGCATCAAAAACCACGACCCCGCCATCCAACACGCGCAAAGATCGTTGAACCTCGGCTGTAAAATCAATATGGCCGGGCGTATCAATGATGTTGACCTGATATCCCTTCCATTCAGCAGAAACCGCCGCCGAAACAATGGTAATACCACGTTCGCGCTCCTGCACCATCCAGTCGGTCACTGTCGTGCCATCGTCAACAGAACCGATGCGATGTGTCATGCCGGTATAGAACATGATACGCTCAGTGGTTGTCGTTTTCCCAGCGTCGATGTGGGCAATGATGCCTATATTTCGGTATTTTTCCAACGGAAAGACGCGCGCCATTCTAACTACTACCTGCTTCCTTAAAATACATCAAAGAAATTAAATGCGTTAAATACGATAATGGGAGAAGGCACGGTTGGCTTCTGCCATCTTATGGGTTTCATCACGTTTGCGAATTGCTGAACCAGTCTCATTAAAGGCATCAATCAATTCAGAAGCAAGTTTATCTGAAAATGACTTACCGGCGCGATCGTGAGCCGCAGCAAGGATCCAGCGCAGCGCCAAGGTCGTGCGGCGATCTGCGGAAACTTCCATAGGCACCTGATAGGTCGCACCACCGACACGACGCGGGCGAACCTCCATGGCAGGCCCGACGTTCTTGAGGGCGCCATCAAAGACATCCAGGGGGTTCTTCTCCGTTCGCTCTTTGATCAAATCCATTGCATCATAGATCAGGCGAACTGCTGTGCTTTTCTTGCCTCTCTTGAGCACATGTTGAACCATGGTTTGGACATGGATGCTATTAAATCGGATATCGGGAAGGAGTTCCCGCTTTTCTGGTTTTGCTCTACGCATTTTTATTTCTCCATCTATTAATTACTTTGGACGCTTCGCACCGTACTTTGAGCGGCCCTGCTTGCGATTCGCCACACCGGTCGTATCAAGGGAACCGCGTACGATGTGATAACGCACGCCTGGCAGGTCCTTCACACGCCCACCGCGCACCAAAACAACAGAGTGTTCCTGTAATTGGTGACCTTCACCGGGGATATAAGCTGTGACTTCGATGCCATTGGTCAGACGAACACGCGCAATTTTGCGCAGCGCTGAATTAGGCTTCTTGGGCGTCATGGTACGGACCACGGTACAAACACCGCGTTTCTGCGGTGCGCCTTTGTCCTGACGTACACGGCGCTGCTTGAAACTGTTCAAAGTGAACTGCAAAGCTGGTGACTTGCTCTTCGCGTTCTTATTTTTTCGGCCCTTGCGGACCATTTGGTTTACTGTCGGCACTTTCGCCTCCGATTACAAATTCTTTCAACGATACCATTTTAATATTCGCAAGAAATAAGACCATCAACAACAATTACTGATGGCCTCATTTGTAGCTGCCAATGTGTCGAGCGGGGATCAAGCCACTCTTACTTTCCGGGCAACGGCTGGTCATTCTATCACGCCGTATGTACCAAGTCAATAGAAATTCCTATTTCTTTCTGGTTTGATTCTCGCCCAGACTCAACAAGCCAGAATCATGTTTTGGCGGGTGTGTCTTCTCTTCATCCTTGCCAAACTTGACCATATCGCCGTTTTCGTTGATCGCCTCAACTGCGAGACCGAGGGATTGCAATTCCTTGACCAACACCCTGAACGAGGCCGGGATGCTTGGTTCTTCAATCGGCTCGCCTTTTACGATCGCTTCATATGTATTTACGCGGCCTTGAACATCATCCGACTTGACGGTGAGCATTTCCTGAAGAGTGTGCGCAGCGCCATAAGCTTCGAGCGCCCAAACTTCCATTTCACCAAAACGCTGACCACCGAACTGCGCCTTGCCTCCCAGCGGCTGCTGTGTCACCAGGCTGTATGGGCCGGTGGAGCGTGCATGTACCTTATCTTCAACAAGGTGATGCAGCTTCAAGATGGTCATCACGCCCACTGTCACAGGTTGATCGTATGGGATGCCCGTTTTGCCGTCACGTAAGGTCTGCTTGCCAAGAATAGGCAGTGGAATCCCCTTTTCCTTTGCCAATTCCTGAGCGGTGTCAAGCACTTTATCTTCAGCGACACGGCGTGTAACACCGTTGACTTCCATCCACAATCGCAAACAAGCATGGACCGTGATTTCATCTATCCTGGGGTCGTGATTGGCAAATCCGTGATTTTCGAGCAGGATTTCGTCGGGGTTGGAATAGCCTTTTTCGCGCAACCATTCTTTCGCCGTGGCATGATGCGCATATTCCGGGTCATTCAAGCTGTAAACGTCGTATTTGCGTTTATCCAGCCAATGTTCGAGGTATAAGCGTCGAACCTCGTCATCGTCCTCAATCGATTCGGCGTCATATTCCTGTTCCTTGAGCCATTCCCAGGCGTGTTCAGCGGCTTCCTTCCAGGCCTGATCCATGATCCATGCGCGTGCAAGTTCAGCTTCGATCTGCTCTTCGCTTGCGCCGTCAAACACCGGCGTAATTGCGCGGAAGCCCATGCGCTTTGCGGCCCAGCCAAGATGTACTTCAAGTACCTGACCGATGTTCATACGACCGGGCACGCCCAGCGGATTCAAAATGAGATCAACGGGTGTGCCGTCTTCCAGGAAAGGCATATCTTCCACCGGGACAACCTTGGAAACCACGCCCTTGTTTCCATGGCGGCCTGCCATCTTGTCACCTGCTGTGATCTTGCGGCGCTGGGCCACAGAAACACGAACCATCATATCGACGCCGGCGGAAAGATCGGAATTGTCTTCGCGGGTAAATACCTTCACATCAACAACCTTGCCGCGTTCGCCGTGAGGCATTCGCAGGGAGGTATCTTTCACATCGCGAGACTTCTCACCGAAAATGGCGCGCAGCAGGCGTTCTTCAGGGGTAAGTTCTTTTTCACCCTTGGGTGTGATCTTACCAACCAGAATATCGTTCGGACCAACCTCTGCACCAATACGAATGATGCCGTTCTCATCAAGGTCTTTGATGGCATCATCGCCCACGTTGGGAATATCGCGGGTTATTTCTTCCGGTCCAAGTTTGGTATCGCGCGCTTCCACTTCGTGCTTTTCAATGTGGACGGATGTAAAGCGATCTTCCTGAACCAAACGCTCGGAGAGCAGGATGGCATCTTCAAAGTTGCCACCCTCCCATGAAAGGAAGGCCACCACTACATTTTGCCCAAGCGCAAGCTGGCCACTGTCGGTAGATGAAGAGTCGGCAATGATATCGCCGGTCTTGATCAACTGTCCCTTAACAACCGAGGGGCGCTGGTCGATACAGGTACTTTGATTGGATCGTTGGTATTTACGCAGTTGATAAACGCGGTTCCCGCTTCGCTTCTCTTTGACCGTGATGCTTGATCCGGTTACCGAGATAACTTCGCCATCCGCTTCAGCCACCACAACCTGACCCGAGTCAAGCGCGGCGTGTCCTTCCATGCCTGTAGATACAAGCGGGATCTCCGGACGCACCAGGGGGACAGCCTGCGCCATCATGTTCGAGCCCATCAGCGCCCGGTTGGCATCGTCATGCTCGAGGAATGGGATCAACGCGGCGCTAATCCCTACGACCTGATGCGGCGCCACATCCATATAATCAATGGATTCCGCATTGGAGAACATAAAACCCGAATGGTACCGGCAGGAAACACGCTCGCGTGAGAATTCCTTGCTTTCCGTTAAAACGGCATTTGCCTGAGCGATCGTATATTTGTCCTCTGCATCAGCGGAAAGGTACACAACCTCATCCGAAATAAAGGGAACAATGCTTATGGCCGTGCCGAATTTTGATATTTTCTTAAATGCCTTGGAGTCAACAACCGTGCCGGACTTGAAGAGGGATTCTCCCGATTTTGGGTCGGACACATCCTCACGCAAGGTACGGCCTTCCAAACGCTCATCATCTGATGGAATGGATTTGTACACCTTACGATAAGGCGTTTCGATAAAGCCGTATTCATTGACCCGGGCAAAGGACGCCAAACGTCCAATGAGACCGATGTTTGGGCCTTCGGGCGTTTCAATCGGGCAAATGCGCCCATAATGTGAATGGTGAACATCGCGCACGTCAAAGCCGGCGCGTTCACGTCGAAGACCGCCCGGACCCAAAGCCGAGAGGGTGCGCTTATGACGCAGTTCAGCCAGCGGGTTGGTCTGATCCATGAACTGCGAAAGCTGCGATGAACCAAAAAATTCGCGAAGAGCGGCAACCACAGGGCGGATGTTTACCAAGGTAACCGGTGAAAGTTGTTCCTGGTCGCGAATGGACATGCGTTCTTTGATGACACGCTCCATGCGTCGCAGGCCAATTCGCAACTTGTTCTGAATCAACTCACCCACCGTCTTGACGCGACGGTTGCCGAGATGGTCAATATCGTCGGGTCGTTCGGCCCCATTGTTGATCTGAATCATGCGGCGGACCAGCCGAATCACATCGCTCTTTGAGACAGTGCGATGTGGAATGGGGGTGTTTAGGTCCAATTTCTGGTTCAATTTATAACGACCCACACGTTCCAGGTCGTAATGTCTTTGATCGAACAATTGCTCTTCAAGGAACTGGCGGGCATTTTCAAGTGTGGCAGGGTCGCCAGGGCGCATCTTCTTAAAGAACTCGATCAAGGCGGCTTCAGCAATTGTGTGATTGCTCAAATCCCAATCGGGCTCCTGCTTGATCGTGGATGCAATGAACATACGATCAGGATTGTTGTCCACATCCCTCAAGATGGAAAGAATTTCCTCATCGGTACCGTATTTGATGGGGGAATCCTTGAGGCCGTCGTCTACTGCAGCCAGCGCGCGCAGAAATACAGTAATCGGAACTGTGCGCTTGCGATTAAATTTTAGGATGATGTAATCGGATTTGCGGGTTTCGAACTCCATCCATGCGCCGCGGTCCGGAATCAACTTTGCCATGGCAAGAGGGCGGCCGGTAGCGCGGTCTGAAGGCGCTTCAAAATAAACACCGGGAGAACGAATCAATTGAGAAACAACGACACGTTCCGTGCCGTTTACAATGAACGTGCCTTTATCCGTCATCTCCGGGAAATCACCCAGAAAAATATCCTGTTTGATCGGTTCCGGGACATCCGGACCGGCAAGTAAAACAGAGACATATAACGGACTGGCATAGGTTAGATCACGCTCAACGCATTCTTCGATACTATGCTTGGGTTCCCCAAACCAATACTTAAGTCCCCATTGCTGAGACTCGGGCCCACGGCTCGGGAAAAATAATTTCATACCTTTGTTATACGACTCGATGGGTGAAATCTCATGGAAGAGATCACCCAGACCGTCCTTCTTGAGTCGCTCGAATGAATCAAGTTGTATTTCGATCAAATTGGGTAAATCAAGCTTTACTGGAATTTGTGCGTAACTTTTTTGGGGCAAAGAAGATGCCATTCTTCTCTCCTGACTTTTATTGGGCTGAGTGATGAAACAACTTTAACTGTCCCTTTGGACAGCGACCCGAGATTATATCGAAACGGGAACAAAAAGTCAAGCAGCGAATTGCCTCAAAATCAAATAATCAACTTTTGGACTCCCAGCGTTGATTATTAAGATGAAAGGCAAATATCTCACATACCGGAATATTATGGTTTGACAATGACCCTCATACAACATTAAGGGTAAAAATCCAAAACACCGTGAACCTCTCGTAAGTCAGTCATACGGGAGGCCTTCATTTAGTAGATGGCAGGACGTCCCTACCTTTATTATGTCAAAATAAGCAAGACAAGCTATTCACCGATCGCCACCACAAAAGCCATCGCCTGACCCTTTGTATGACTCAAACTGACGGACCAATTCGACAACCCCAATTGATTCGCCAGCCTCTCCCCCTCCCCATGTAATTCCAAATGCGGCGCCTTGTTTTCATCCGACTTGATTTCAATATCCAGCCAGCCCACATTCCCTATGCCGCAGCCCAATGCCTTGGCAGTGGCTTCTTTTGCCGCAAACCTTGCCGCAAGGGAAGCCACCCGTCCGCCGCAATCGCGCTGTTCCGCTTGTGTAAAAACACGCGCGACAAAACGTTCCCCATGACGCTCAATCGCTTCACGCATACGGTCAATATCGATCAAGTCAACACCAGTAGTTAGTTTCATGGCAAAAATAATTACGGCCCCGCCGTCGCGAACACAAGGCGATCTGGATCGATATATTTGCGCGCCGCCTCCAGCACGTCAGCGCGGGTGACGCCGCGCACCATTTCCTGGTAACGCTGGTAATAATCCAGACCCAGATCATAGCGATGGATATTCAATATGGCGCTCACCACACCACTGTTTGATTCCAATGAGAGCGGCAGTCGCCCAATGTAATTCGCCTGGCTATCGGCAAGTTCCTGCTTCTTCACGCCCTGTTTTACAAAGCGGCGCAACTCTCTCTCGATCAAATCAATGGCTTTCTTTACGTTAGCCGGGTTTACCCCCGCATTCACCTCCCAGGTGCCAGGCCCCAGCCCTGAATTCAACGATGAATAGGCATAATATGCCAAACCTGCTTTTTCACGCACCGCATCGCCAATGCGCCCCATCATGCCGAACTGCCCCAATACCGAATTGCCCAAAGATGCGGGCAAATATTCGGGATCTTTGCGACTCGGTCCCAGCATGCCAACCACAAGGTCAGTTTGGGATTTGCCCGCAATCATAAAATGACGTTTCATTTTTTTCTTAATGGGCTTGTGCGGAGGAAGAGGAGGCGCCTCCACCTGACTTGAAACCTGCCAGCCGCCGAGCACACGTTCCACCTCTGCGACCGCTTTCCTTGGGTGGATCGCTCCCACGATTGCAATGACCAGGCCTCTCGGTCCAAAATGCAGGCGATGAAATTCCTGCATGTCCCTGCGCGTAATGGACCGGATCGTCTCCGGAAACCCGTCGCTGGGTCTGGCATATGGATGCCCGTCAAACAGCATTTGATCGAAAGTCATATCTGCCATATCGGAGGTATCCTGCGCCCGGATCGCTAGGCCGGTCAGCAATTGCGTACGCAACCTTTCCATTTCATCCTTTGGAAAGGTCGGCGCCTGCAATGACTCGGAAAGCAATTTGAGCAAAAGCGGAAGATCCTCAATCAGCGAACGTCCGCCGAAACTTGTGTTATGCACGCCTGAATCAAAACCCATGCTGGCGCCCACAGACTCAAGTTCATTGTAGATCGCATCGAAGCTTCGCGTTTGCGTGCCGCGCATTAAAGAAGATGCAATAAAGCCCGCAAGCCCTAATTTCCCGTCGCTTTCAAAGATCGCACCCACGGGAAGATATCCGCCCATGCTGATGGAGGGACTGTTGAAATTTGAACGCGCAAGTACAGTGATGCCATTCGAAAGAACAGCCTGATAAATATCCTCTGGGCCCGGCAGGGACGGTTTTGCGAACGGTCTTGTCATTTATCCACCGTTGCCTTTTGGAATGTAGATGCCAATTACGCGGTTGCTGGTTCGAAAATATTTTCGAGCGACGCGCTGCACATCCTGCGGGGTAACCCTGGCGAGTTTATTCAAATAAGTTGTAAACCAGTCATAAGTTGAGAACATGGCTGTATAACCCATCCAGAAGGCCTGGTGGGTGATGTTTTCACTTCCATAGGCAAAGACCGCGCGCGTTTGTTTGACGGCACGTTTGATTTCATCGCTGCTTACGGGTTCGTTCAACAATTTTTCGATTTCCGTATCCAATACTGCGATCGATGTTTCGGGTTTACGTTTGGGATGGCTGGTAATGGTAATGCGGTAAAGGGCAGGATCGATCGAGGCTTCGGACCAGCCAGAGACATCCACTGCAAACCCTTTATCCACCAGCGCGCGATAAAGGCGGGAGGTTTTATAGGAGAGACCGCTTGCGCCATTGAGCAGGCTGTTCAGCACTTGCAGAGGGAGGTAATCCGGGTGTGTGGCATTTGGGAAATGATATGCCAATTGAACAAAACCCGTTTCGCCGGGGCCTTCGATGGAAAACCGCATCTCCCCATTTTGTTCCGGTTCCGGGCGGGCAAGCCGCGGCGGAGCTGCTCCTTTGGGAATGCGCTCAAACAATTCCCTGACGCGCTTCAACATGGATTTCGTTTCAAAATCGCCTGCCATGGCAAGCACCGCGTTATTCGGGACATAGTATCTGCGGTAATGCGCATACAAGTCATCACGGGTGATGGTGCGCAAATCCGCCATATCACCGATGATCTCATGGTGGTATGGATGCACACGAAAGGCGTAATGTTGAACCGCCTCCCCCAGCCTGAACATGGGTTCGTTTTCACTGCCCTCGCGCTCAGAGATGATGACCGTGCGCTCGGAGGCGACCTCTTTCTCGTCAAAGAGGCTGTTCTGCATGCGGTCCGCTTCGAGACGCAGGGCAAGGTCGATTTTATCGACGGGCATGGTTTCATAATAGCGCGTTGAATCATGGGACGTGGATGCGTTCCAGTGCCCGCCTTCGCGCGAGATGGCTTTATCCAGCATGCTGGCAGGAAATTTTTTCGTCCCTTTGAACTGCATGTGCTCGGTCCAGTGTGAGATGCCCGTTTCGCCGGTCGGCTCGTCGCGTGAACCCACGCGATACCAGAGCCACGAGGAAACGATGGGCGCGGTGTGGATCTCTTTGAGCATGACCTGCATGCCGTTCTTAAGGGTGACTTGTGTAATGGGGTTCGCCATTTATCTCCAATAAATACCGTTATTTACAGATCGGTTCCCCATCCATATTCATTGCATTGCCATCGACCATACAATAAAAAGGTTTTATAACCTCCTGCAAGCCGGTAAAGGGTTCATGCAGCTGTGTTTTATCCAGCGGAATATCCAGCGGCAGATGCAGAGTAATGGGCACGGCGGTATCCACTGGAACGGTCAAGTTTAGCACAATCGGCAGGATGGTTCCCTGAGGTAAAACAATGGTTGAATTTGCCCTCGTGATGTTAAGCACGCCCGTTTCCAGGGTAACGAGGGCATTTTTGACGGTCGTATCCTGGCTGAGGACGACATTCGTCTGCTGATTCAACTGCAGGTCAAACTGCACGGGGATGGTCGTGTTGACTTCAATATCGGTTGTGAGGTGGGCGCGATCCATTTTTTCGAAATTACCATACAGGCCGCCCAACAGGTCCGAGCCCAGATCCACCATGGCCGACGTACTCATACCAAAGCTGCTCAAATTGATGACAAGCACGATCAGGGCGATAAGAAGAATCGCGTTGACAGCAAGGGAAATGACGCTTGCCACATTCCAAAGAGGAGAGTCGAAGAGGGGCAGCCTGCCTTTCGAAACAGAAGCAGGTTTCCCTTTGGGAGTTGAAGCGAACGAAAGTTTTGAAGGTTCAGAGGCCCCAGCCTGCTGATCGGCAGGCGCAACCGCATTTTCCTCATCTTCTAGTTTGGGAGGAAGAGATGTATTGCTCGCAATTTTTTTGGGCAGGCGCAGAACGGGAGGCGAACTGCCCAATAACTTGCGCATTTTTTTGCCGGGATCGTCTTCGGGTTCAGTGTTCATGGGTACTCCTGTTGAAAAAAACGCCGGTGCTGAAGGTTCATCGTCAATATTAACACAGATGCAACCAGACAACTGTTTTGCCTTTCAGGGATTTCTCACGAAAGTCTAATATGGGCAAAGGTAACTTTTATAAACCTTTTTCGACCTGTATAGTAATTGAATAATTTATCAAACATGAATAGAATGGACGTAAATAACTTGCCATTTGTATGATTTCAAAATATAATCGCACAGTTTTTGTCCTATTCAAGGAGACGCATGAGTAACTCAACATATTTTGCAGCAGTGATTGGCGCGGGACCGGCCGGTCTGTTTGGCGCGCGTGAACTTGCGAACCAGGGCATGCGTGTGGCGGTTTTCAATCGCGACATTAAACCCGGCGGACTCGCGGAATACGGCATTTATCCTGATAAGCATATAATGAAAGAGGGTCTGCGCAAACAGTTCCACCAGACGCTGGACCTCCCAAACATTGATTATTATGGAAATATATCCATTGGCACAAATGGCGACCTGACGCTGGAGGAAATCTGCGCGCTCGGCTTCGATGTTGTGCTGGTTGCGGCCGGCGCACAGGGGACAAAATCCCTCGGCCTGCCCGGCGAGGAGCTTGAAGGCGTATATCATGCCAAGGACGTTGTTTATTATTATAATAAATTGCCTCCATTCAGCGGGAGAAAATTCCATTTCGGTAAACGCTGCGCCATCATTGGCGCAGGCAACGTGATGGTGGATATTGCCCGCCACCTTACCAGCGTGGAAAAAGTGGAGCAGATCACCGCGGTGGTGCGGCGCGGTCCGCTTGAAGTGAATTTCACCAAGGATGAGATGAAACACTTGATTGGATATCTCGACCTGGATGAATTTAACCAGGAAATGGAACGCGTCCGCCCCGCGCTTGAAGCAATCCACCAGGACCTGGAAATTGGCCGCCACAAAATCATGGATTCGCTCGCCAAAGCGGATCCGAGGGAAGCAGACACAAAGTTCAATTTCGATTTTCTCGTCTCCCCCACTGCCATGTACGGCGAGAACGGCATGCTGACCCAATTGGAAGTGGAAGAAAATATCCTGACCGAAAAAGACGGAAGGACCAGGCCCAAAGGCACGGGAGTGAAACGCCTATTGGAGGTTGACTCTGTCATCTTCGCCATCGGCGATAAGGTGGACGAATCCTTTGGTTTGCCGACGGAATGGAACGAGTTCGTCAAAAACAAGGAACCGCGCTTCCCGATCGAGGGGGTTTCCTACGAGTCTTCCCTGGAAGGGATCTTTGTTGGCGGCTGGTCCCGTAAGGCAAGCGAAGGCCTTGTCGGTTATGCCCGCCGCGACGGAATCAATGCCGGCAAAGCCGTCCTCCAATATTTACAGAACAAACCACCTGCCCATGCCAGCGCCGAGGCGGTTGCTGAAAAAATAAAAGCGCTTCACAAACCTGTCATTATGAAAGACGATATCAAACGCCTGGAAGCGGTTGAGGCGGAGGAAGCCAAAAAGCGCGGACTGGAAGAATTCAAGTTTGCCAGCAACGAAGAGATGCTGCAGGCAATGGGTCTGATGGAAACGGCGTAAGATTGAAAACCAAAAATCCGAGGTCTTTCAGACCTCGGATTTTTGGTTTATCTACATCCCGCACGGCCTGTCCTGACTGGCGAAGCCGTGTCGAAGGATCCACACCACGCTTTGTTGGTTTTTTTTGCATTGCGAGACTCTACAGGCTTCGAAGTTTCTATTGTATCAAGGTGTTTAATTTTTGCACGACTTCAGTGTATGTAGCGGGCGGTATCTTGCAACTAAACTTTGCCCCCCTTGCTTTCCAATCAAGGCTTTTCACCTGGTCGGATAAAATTGCGCCGCTTACTTCCAAACCTTCGGGTATTTTGACTTCAAAAGGATACCCTTTGACTTGGCTTGTAATAGGACAGAGGATGGCCAAACCGACTTTGCCGTTATAAGCTTTTGGAGACAAAACTAATGCTGGTCTGTGACCTGCCTGTTCATGCCCCGCCTGCGGATTGAACATAACCCAAATGACGTCGCCGCTATCGGGAATATATGCCATAGGTTCACCAAACCTCATTTCCCATGGCAAAACCAGTATCAATTTCGCGATGAAGATTATTTTTATTGACGCCTGCCAATAATTCTTCAAGCGTCCAACTCGGCGCAACAACCGGCGTAATAATGATTTGACCTTTTGAAATTGTGATTTCTACAAAGGATTCATTTTCCAATTGAGCGTCAAGTGCAAATGCCTTCGGTATTCGCAGGGCCAGGCTGTTGCCCCATTTTTGAACTTTTGTGAGCATAAGGCTATCTCCTTTCAGTGTCTACAATAAAGATACACCTTTTTACCCAATTAATCAAGTTCCTTTTTCGTTGGCAAGGGAACGCCCAACGGTTTACGATATCTTTCCCGCAGGGAACATCGTCCCCGTTGGGGAACCTGGCAGGTGATTTCGACAAGCACAATCCAGCGGGGCGGGCACTTCGACAAGCTCAGTACAAGCGTGGACAATGTTCGGAAGCAGGAGTTATGGTTCAGTTTTCAATCATTGTCCCCATATAAAATTTTGATCAATATCAGATTTACTTACTTCCCGCTAGGATTTGAGCCTGGAACCAAGCGATTATAATGTTTATTCCTATTGGGCTATGATTTTGGGGTAATTTCTTTTCTATTTTCTGCCTTGTAACACAGTTACTGCACGCTTTGTAGGCGTTTTTTGTTTTGCCAATCGACTTGGCTATTTCTCTATTCAAGATTAAGAAACCGACAGTACCTGCCACAAGTGAACTGAGTAAAATACTAATCTTTGAACTTTGGATGATTTCAGGATTGCCAAAAGCCAGCAACGTAATGAAGATTGACATAGTAAACCCGATACCACTCAGAAAACCAGCGCCAATGATATGTTTCCAAGACACATCATTTGGCAATTGAGATAAACCGATTTTGACTGCTAAGAAACTAAATAAAACAATGCCTAGTGGCTTGCCAACAAATAAGCCAGCGAAAATTCCTAAACTATTTGATGTTACCAAGCCTTCAATCCAGTTTCCTGTCAGAGCAATCCCAGTATTAGCCAGCGCAAAAAGCGGCATGATGATAAAGGCTACAGGTTTATGCAAGAAATGCTGTAACTTGTAAGATGGCGAATCTTCATCACCACGCGCAAATGGAATAACGAAAGCAAGAAGAACGCCTGCTATTGTGGCATGGATACCAGATTTGAGCATAAAGTACCACATGACAATTCCAGGGATGAGGTAAAAAGGTAGCCAATGTATACCGAGGCGATTTAATACCAATAACCCTGCAAATATCCCTAAAGCCAACACAAGGTATAGTAGCGAGAAATCGCCCACATAAAACAGGGCGATAATGGCGATTGCGCCCAAGTCGTCTATGATGGCTAGTGCGGTAAGAAAAATCTTTAGCGATATTGGAACTCTACTACCCAATAGTGCAAGCACTCCAAGCGCAAACGCAATATCTGTTGCCATTGGAATAGCGACACCTGCTTGTGTTTCAGTTCCCCGATTGAAAAGGAAGTGAAGTACGGCAGGTATTGCCATGCCGCCAATGGCGGCAAAAATAGGTAGTGTTGCATTTTTTAGGTCAGATAGTTCCCCGAAATAAAGTTCCCTTTCAATTTCAAGTCCAATTAGCAGGAAGAAAACTGCCATCAAACCATCATTAATCCAGTGTTCAACACTGTATTTCAAAGCAATACCGCTTGTTTCAAATCCAACTTTGGTATGCCAAAAATCCGAGTATCCATTTCCGAAATAGGAATTGGCAATCATGATTGAAGTTATAGTGCAGAGAATCAGAATAACTCCCGATGCCTGTTCACTTTTAAAAAATTCCACAAAAAGTTTGGTTAGTTTTATTTTCATAGGTTTTATATTTATCACTGTCTGCTTGGGCTTTAGTGATGACACGATTTGCAAGGCAAACGCTTAACTATAATTGGGCGTAATTTTGAATACAAGAAAGTAAAAGGTCACGAATAGTCCGAGCAAAACTTTGGTGGTGTGGTTTATCTCAACTCCCATTCTGTTTTGACTTCAGAGATTTCGCCTTAGCATCGCGTCGATTCGCGAAGAGCGAGGCGACGATAGACACAGTCAAGATGACAGCAATCACGCCGAGAGAGATGGCAATCGGGATTTTGATGTCAAGCGCGGCAATAATCATTTTGACGCCGACAAAACCCAGCACCAGCGAAAGACCGATCTTCAGATAGCGAAATGTGCCTATTGCGCCTGCTAGCAGGAAGTACAACGCTCGCAATCCAAGTAGTGCAAAGACGTTAGACGTGTATACGATGAACGGGTCGGTGGTTATGGCAAAGATGGCAGGGATTGAATCCAGCGCAAAGATGAGATCGGTGGTCTCGACGACGAGTAGCACGATGAACAATGGTGTTGCGACCAATTTGCCGCTCACGCGTGTAAAGAATTTTGCGCCCTCATACTCTTGCGTAACGGGCATGATTTTTCGGAAGAGGTTGACGACGGGATTCTTTTCAGGATGCATGCCGCTTTCGTTCTGCGTTGCAAGTTTGACTGCAGTGTAAATCAGGAACGCGCCAAAGATGTAGATAATCCACTCGAATTCGTGAATCAACGCTGAACCGACGGCAATCAGAATGCCGCGCATGATGAGTGCCCCCAAGATGCCCCAAAACAATACCTTGTGTTGCAATTCCCCAGATGTGTGGAAGTAAGAAAAAATAACCACAAATACGAAAATGTTATCCACACTGAGCGACTTTTCAATCAAGTAACCCGTGAGAAATTCGAGACCTTTATCACTGCCCTGCATGTAGAAGATTGCCGCGTTGAACGTGAGTGCAACTGCAATCCACAGGAGGCTCGTTAATAACGCCTCTTTGGGTTTAATAGTGTGCGCTTTGCGATTGAATACGCCCAAGTCCAGAGCCAGCATGATCGTGATGATTGTGGCAAAGCCTGCCCAGTACAGAAATTCATTCATGTTTTCTCTCTTTACGAGTGTTCAAGATTTATATATGAATTAACGATGCAGCCAAAACGCCTATACAATGTTTTTGATAAGAGTAGTTATACCTTAACCATTTGTGTCGACAGCCCTGAATAAACAAGCATTCACCCTAGTATAAACCCGATTATTTAGGGCTTGAATTTTTATTTTTTCCGGGAGTACCTAAACTCGAGTTGTTGCCATGTCTTTGCGAGCCCGATAGGGCGAAGCAATCCCCAACTTTACAGAAGATTACTTAGGTGGAAGACCACCGCCTCGCAACGACATCAAGTTCCATCATTTCAGATTTAGGCACTCCCTTTTTTCCTTTCCTCCTCATTTTCATATCCCAACTCCCTCAACGCCTCTGCCGTATGTTCCCCCATCAACGGCGGCGGAAGGCGGTATTCCACAGGCGTAGCGCTCATCTTCAACGGTGAGCCGATCAAGGGCAGTTCTCCAATGGTGGGATGATCCATCTTCACCAGCATCTCCCGTTCCTTGACCTGCGGCATGGCAAAGACCTGCTCAAAATTATTAATCAAGCCGCAGGGGCCGGCTTTTGGACCTCTTCAAGTTTAAGAACATCGGGGGAGCCATATTTGTGATAAACAATCGCTTTCATGAGTATTCTTTCAAGGGTGCCAGGCTCTGCTATGCCACAGTGATGACTACTTTTCCTTTGGCGTGTCCTGCTCCAAGATAACGAAGCGCTTCAGCAGCCTCACTTAATGGATACCGTCTGTCTATAACAGGGACGACTTTGCCAGCTTCCACAAGCTCTTTGAGAAAAGCCAGGTCTTTTTGGTTTCGTTTTGCGCTTACGCCTGCCATTTTCCTGCCGCCGGTTTCTGACATCATTGACCCCATGAGCATAGACTGGAAGATTTGAGCCATGGAACCTCCAGCCATTATATAAATACCCTTGGGAGTTAAGGCACGCTTATAGGCTGAAAGCGAATGATATCCGTTTGCCGCAAAAACGAGATCATACTGCTGACCATTTTTGGTGAAATCTTCCTTGGTGTAATCAATAATATGGTCTGCCCCAATCGAGCGCGCCTGATCCAAATTCCTGGTACTGCACACAGCTGTGACTTCAGCGCCGAACGATTTGGCGATCTGCACCGCAAACGTTCCCACCCCACCTGATGCGCCATTAATCAAAACCTTTTGTCCCGCCTGAATCTGCCCTTCATCGCGCAGACCCTGCAGGGCAGTGATCGCCGCCATAGGTATGGCTGCTGCTTCATCGAACGAAGTATTGACCGGCTTCAACACCAATGCACTTTCAGGAGCACATGCATACTCGGCAAAACCACCCTTTACCATCCCAAAAACCTCATCACCTGGCCGAAACTGCTTGACGTTTCTGCCAACCGTTTCAACCCGACCTGCTATGTCAGCGCCCAGTCTGGTGTATTTGGGTTTGAGCAGTCCCCCACCCATCAGGCGAATCAAGAATATGTCCGCGGTCAGGAAATGCCAGTCATAGGCATTTACGGACGCGGCATGAACTTTTATCAAGACTTCATCATCCTTGGGCGTAGGTTTTTCTACATCTTTGAACTGAAGAACATCCGGTGATCCGTATTCTGTGTATACAATTGCTTTCATATTATTCCTCCAAAATTACTTTGATCCGGTTATTTTCAATATAGTTCGCTGCAATCTATCTTATTAACTGGAAACTATTTTTGAAATAACCGAACTCCAATCCGATCGGAGGTGACCAGCCTCCTGCGAAGCTGGTCACTTTTAGTTTTATTCGCTGTTGGGTGATCCGGTTTCAATCATTGCAGGGACAATCGTCTCCAGCGTTTTCAGTTCACGATAGGTCAGCGTCCAGACACTCGACTGGTATATCTGACCCCAGCCGCTCACCAGGAAAATCGGTGAGAATGCCACAACGAAGAAGAACGGCAGCCCGATGACTGCGGCAAAAATCCAGGGCCAGTAATCTGGGGCAGAGAACAGGCTGGCAACTCCGGCAGTCAACAGGGTGGGTACAATCGCAACAAGCACACCGCCCACTGCGGTAAGGATCGAAACAATCAGCAAGGGGAAGATCAGGATGAAGAAGGCGACGGCCCATACAATTCTGACGCCAATCATCACGAGCCACATCAAGCCAACGCTTTTCCAGTTGCGTTTCACCAGAGAGGTCGCCAGCTGCAGTGATTCCATCACACCAGTCTCTTCAAGGACAGCCATCCGCCAGGCAAAGTCACGCAGCAGAAGCAGCACAACCATCAAAATGACGGTGATGAATATGAACAGGAAGGACAAGCCAATCCCGGCGACGAGGCTGTTGACGAGCGCCGATGCCACGCCGCTCAAGGCGGCGGAGATAATCCACCAGGCGACCAAACCCAGGATAACAAACAGGATCAGCGCCGGGATGTGCGTGACAAAGTTGATCAGGAACAGCCGCCATGAAGCGCGCGACCAGCCGTACTTCCAACCCTGCCGGAAACCAACCTTGACATCTGTCTGCTCGTACTCATCCACCATGCGGATGGTCGCAGTCTCAGCGACATAGCGCAGGATGGCTGTCACAATGCTGAGGATCAGGATCACAATAAACAAGGTGATTGCCGCAGCGATGCCCATCCGGAATTCGACAGGGTACTCGGCGCGCAGTTGTTGAATTCCCTCGTTGATCTGCCGAAACGCATCGTTCAATTTCTCCGAGAGGGTATCGCCGCGCAGACCTTCCCATCCATCCGGAGCGTGTATTCCGGGTTGTTGGTTGTTATTATTATTTCCGTCATTGACGGAATAATGGCTGTTGTTGCCAAAGTTTTTGCCGCCCACGGCCAGAGCCAGGATGAAACCGAAAATCCATAGAGTTCGGTAGGACCAGAGGATATGCCAGGAACGCTTGAGAATTTTTGTAATGTCTAACACGATACACACTCCTTTTGATTTGTTGTCTTACATTTGATTTCTGCTCAAGGCGGCGTCCTCGCCGCCGGGGACGGCGACGAGCGCAAGTTTAGATTTACACTTCAAGATTGCGGGACCGCGCTTGCAGGGATCGCCTGATTGGATTGACGCCGCCACCAGGAAGCCAGCCAACCCAAATACAGTGTTGCGAAAAGCGCCTGCCAGATAAAGTGGCTCGTCATTTCCCGGAGGAACAGGCTGAGATCGTTGAGCGCGGATAAAATGAATTTGCCGGTAAAGCCGAACTGTCCGCCAAAAAGATCCATAGCCATCGAGAACCATCTGGTTTGGGGCGGGTTGGCCTGCAGCCAGGATAAACCACTGCCCAGCAAGCCAGTCTCAGAGGCGGTCGAAAGCACTGAACTGAGCGAGAACGTGATCTGGAAGAAGAGCCACACTCCCAGCGCCGCAACCGGGATCAGCCACCAGCCAATTTCAAGAGCCTTGCGGGGTTGAGACTGCACGGGCTGGCGAGGCAGGTTCAAGGTCAGGTTGGCGACGAAGCGTTCGGTGGAAAGAAATTCATCCGTGGGCACTGTCTCATGCAAAAGCGCGGAGAGACTTCGCATCTGCTCCAGCTCCGCCTGACATTCATCACACTCTGCCAGATGTTTTTCCACCTGACGTAACTGCGCAGCGGACAATTCACCGTCAAGATATGCATTGAGCCATGGGGTAATATGCTTAACCATTTGCAATCTCCAGGTCCATTAATTGGGATGCCAATACTTCTTTCAGTCGGTCGCGGGCATAATTCAAGCGCGACATGACCGTGCCAAGAGGGATGTTCAGCGTAGCGGAAATTTCCTGATACGAAAGGCCGCCATATTCGCGCAGTGTCAGGACGCTTCGGTTGGCTTCCGTCAGCGACAGGATGGCCTGCTGGACGGCAAAGGCGCGCTCTTTTTCTAAAAGTACGAATTCGGGTACGGCTATCGAGTCTGGCATCGAAAGTGTTTCGAGATCAACCAGAGGCGTTTTGGGTTCGCGCCGTAAGACATCCAGCGCCGCGTTGACCGCAATGCGATATATCCAGTTTCGCAGGGAAGTGCCGGGTCGAAAAGAAGGCAAGTGTAACCAGGCCCGGATGAAAGCATCCTGGGCTGCATCTTCCGCCAATTCCACATCGCCGCACATGCGATAAACCACGTTGACAACTCCGGGATGGTGGTGGCGGACAAGTTCTCCAAAGGCGTCACGATCGCCTTTTTGCGCTTTGGCAATGAGGAGCGCTTCCGTTTCTGCGTAGGGGCTTGTCACTTACTATTCCTTTTTTCTTTTCACTCTCACTTACTTAACGGAATGTACGTTGATTTTATTCGGTAGTTGTAGAGGGTATTTTTCGGTGGCGGCTTTTTCCAAATAACGGCTCTCTTCCATTGGCGGGCTCTGCCCGAAAAGATGGGACTAACGCGGCAAAAGCAATTTGACACTATTTGCAGACAAAACAATCCGCCGATATAAACCCAGAAGCAATTACTACAAAGACGAAGGGATTGAACAAACCCATCATCATGAAAGATGACATCAAACGGCTTGAAGCTGTTGAAGCAGAAGAAGCTAAAAAACGCGGACTTGAAGAATTCAAGTTCGGGAGCAATGAAGAGATGCTGCAGGCCATGGGGTTGATCGAGACCGCTTAGCCTGACCTTACCAGACCTCCGAGTTCTTTGAGAACTCGGAGGTCTGCTATAATTGAGTTTGATTTGAAATGAAAACAACACAATATTTTCTCTACACTCGCCAACGTCCTGACCGCGCATTCATCAAGGATGAATGGATCGAGCAAGTTATCAAAAATCCTTTGCGGGTAGAACGGCAAAGTGACGGGAGAATTCGGCGGTGGGCGCGTATTTTTGAAATGGATAATCGCGTTTTACGGATTATCCTGCTTGAAGACGGTGAGACGGTTCACAATGTCTTTTTTGACCGCAATTTCAAGGAGTAAACCATGAGAATTAAATATTTTGCCGACACGGATACAACTTTATTGGAATTTTCAACCAACCCACCCGAGGAAACACAGGAGTTGAATGAAAATATTTATCTTGACCTCGACAGCCAGGGGCGCGTAGTAAGCATGACCATTGAACACGCCAGTCAATCCACAAACGTGGAAGAGTTTTTGTACCAGAGAATTTCCGCAGACGCGGCAGTGTAGATAAAAAAGACCCCCGAGTTCTGGAAGAACTTGGATGTCTGAGATTAAAGCCAGCGAAGGCTTGGTCGGATATGCTCGCAAAGACGGGATCAGCGCAGCAAAAGCCGTCTGGCAATATTTGCAGACCAAACCACCTGCCAATGTAAATTCAGGTGCGCTTGCCGCAAAAATGAAGGGACTCAACAAGCCGATCATCACGAAAGATGACATCAAACGGCTTGAAGCCGTTGAGGCGCAGGAAGCTAAAAAACGCGGACTTGATTTCTTCAAATGCTCCACTAATGAAGAGATGCTGCAAATCATGGGGTTGGTCAAGACAGCTTAAAATGCAAACTTCCGAGTTCTTAGAAAACTCGGAAGTTTTTTATGGTTGAGATTTTATTCATTCCCTAGGACTTGAACCTAGAACCTAGCGGGCTTGAGTTTCAGTCCTAGCGGACTACATTTTTTAGTCCAGAGGCTTATTCCACCTCGGTCTGTTCGGTCCAAAAGTCATTAAAGCGTGCATAAGCAAGCGGAGGGCCGAGGCGCTGGATGTTGTCAGCGAAGTCAATAATCGTACACTCGTGAGTACCACCGAATTTTGGGCCACGGAGTCCTCGACCGATAATCTGTTCGTATAATACCTCGCTCGTAGTTGGCCGACAGAGCGCGATGCACTCGGTTTTCGGCGCGTCAAACCCAGTAGTTAGAACACCGTAGTTGCACAGGAACTCAATCTTTTGATTTTTGAAGTCACGGATGAGAGCTCGGCGTAGAGTCACGGGTGTGTCAGCTGAAACCGCTCCCGCTTTTCGTCCCTGCGCTGTCAGGATAGCTGAAAGAAAGTAGGCATGTTCCACTGTGCAGGCATAAACGAGGGTGGAAGTGTTTTTCGGCAAACTGAGAAGTCTGTTTACAATCATGAGGTTCCTCTCCTTGTCGACAGCAAGGCGTTTTAGAAACCCGGACGGCAAATCGGCTTCCAACTTCATCTTATCAAGTTCATCATCGGTAAGTGTGTACTCTCTCCCCGATCTATACAAAACATGGCGTGCTTGAGCTAGGAATTCATGTTCTCGGAAATACTGCAAGGGATTCTTCTCATACTCTTTCCCTAAATCCGGCTTAATCAGATAGGCTTCAAACCGTCCGACCAGCTTGAAGGTTTCCTCGGCGCTGTTTAATCCTGCACGGCCGGGAGTGGCAGTGAGACCGCAAATAGGAAATAAGTCAGGTCCACAAATCTCCTTGGCCCTGTCTAGCAACTTATCATACATATCAGATACAGCCCGATGCGCTTCATCAACTATCAAGGCTCCTGTATCTTTAAGAATTAACTCCAATGCCCTGTCACTTGACTTAATTCGGTTATGAAGTTGTTGGATGCTTGATACCACAACGCCCCCGCAGAGTTCATCTGTGGGAATATTTCGCCCCCCAAAAAAACGATAGATGCGCAACTGGCTAACAAACTCTCGTTCTCCCCACATTTGCTCAATACAAGCAATCGCCTGTTCGCACAACTCTTCGCTCTGAGCAATCCAGACCAAATACTTGCCCTCGGCAAAGCGCGGTTGCATCCAATCAATAAACGCCTCAACAGCAACGCGCGTTTTGCCCCCGCCGGTTGGGAGCGTAACGACGCAGCGTGCCTTAACCCCATCCCGTTCAAGCACTTCCCCCATCCGCTTTTTGAGATTCTCTTGGAAGTCAACCAGTTTAGGAGGAGCCTTTCGGGGAGGTACATCATGGATGGTTGGCACTTTCTCCCCTCTGTCGATGCCAGCAAAAATGGACGGAAAGCCAATCGTATCGACGAAATCACTAGCCCAATGTTTACCTGAGTGCCATTTCTTTTCCGCCAAAGGTTTCCGCATTCGAGATGGCTGCGAGATGTTTTTCGACGAATGCTGGGAGAACAGACTCTGTATCTTCTCATCGGAGACCTTCTCGAGAATGTGTAAACGTAAGTCCTTACGACCTCCACCAAATAGCGCCGGTCCATCTCGCTGTATAAGGAGACGGGCCACATCAAGTGTTCTTAAGCGCGTGCCCCCTAATGATTGCAAGATGCTGTTCGCTTGATCGCGCTCTTCCGTACCGAAGAGTTGCCCCAATATTTGCGGCGAAATCTTGTAAGTATTGACCAGTAAATTTGCAGCTAGTTCAACTTCTTCTTCAGTTGGAAAGATGTGCATCGCTATGCTCCTAAAATTGGATTCGTACTATCTCTGTATCTCGTACCATCATGTCTTGAGAGCAGAGGCCTAACGGTTTGCGTTTGTGGTTGGCGGGGTAAGGATGCCACTAACTTTGCAAGACTATACTACTATAAACTACATTCCCAACGCGCAGACTCCCGCCAATCCACTGCACGCTTTGTTAGTTTTCGTCCGCGACTTTTAAGATTCTGATGTCTTAACAAGGTTATCAAAAATACCCTTCAACGCAATTCTGGACATATTGCATCCTTCATCGTCTGGCATTTCAAAGTTGCTTTCCAATTGGAGAAACGGATGTATAAAATTTCTATGTTCTCTTAATACGTTTGAATAATCAAAATATTGCTTATTTATCCATCCGCACTTATAACAAACATTAATCATATCTTGCAAAAACCACTCGTGAAAATCCTGTTTCTTTATTTTTCTTCCATTTTTCTCATCAGATGGATAACGTGCTTTACCTGCCAATGCTTTATTTTCTTCCGTCTTGGTTATTTGATAATATAAAATTCCTTCAAGAATGCTTCCCAATAAAACTATTGTTGAAAGATAGGCTTCAGCATCTTGGGTTTTATAACTCTCAATCCATAAATTTTCCATCGTCTTACATTGTTCTTCATCGTAGATAAATCTTCTAAACCCAAAAGGGAAATCGCCAGAACGAAACATTTTCCTTATTTCTTTGAAAACCTCATTGGCATGGGTTTCCGAAGCTTCATCAGAATTCATAGGAACAGAAACTTCAACTTCAAGAACTTTCCTTTCAAGAGGAACGACTTTGTAAACTATCAATGATCCCCTATATGAATATTGTAAATTTTTCTTATCGAAATGATTATATGGTTGTATTCTTATCCCATAATTGTCAACAACAAAATTTCGTAGTCTTTCTTCAAACTCTCTCAATGTTGCAGAAACAATTGTTTTTCTGTCCTTCATATTTACTCCCGAAACGTTCTTATCTTATTCCTTACCCAGTCCTTCAAACTAATAATTGAAACTTCGGTTGGAATAATGCCCGTTTCTCTAATAAAACGAGCAGTTAATTCATCCAAAGATTTTGCTAAAAATTCATAATTTTCAGGTTCTTCTTTTTTCATCATTCTAAATCCAATACTCCCTAAATCACTTCTAAATTATCAGCCGTTAGTCAATGATAAGGAAAGAAAAACTAACTATGTGTTATACAGCGCAAACTTGTATAACATGCTATGTACGTGATTTACAAACTTCCCATGTGATAATGCTTTTTTATTGATTTCGATAACGCTAATTTACCTTAACGGTTTGTGGTAGCAACTCTAGAGACAACAAGCGTTGGGCATAGTATAAACCCAATTATTTTAAGCTTACTATTTTACCCTTTCCCTCCATCATCCCTATATCCCAACTCCCTCAACACATCTTCCGTATGCTTCCCATCAACGGCGGCGGGAGGCGATATTCCACGGGCATGTCGCTCATCTTCGACAAATAAAGAGTTGGTACAATAACGATTATGAGAACAGTCAAGGAGCAAGGAAATACGTCCACAATCCGCTTTGAAGCCAGCCTGTTTAGAATCGGCTCATGGACCCTTCTAAGGCTGCCCAAGAGCGCAAGCGCGAAGCTTCCCTCTCGAGGCATGAGCATGGTCCAGGGAACCATCAATGGCTTCCGCTTTCAAGCTCCGCTCGAACCAGAT
>CAZEGE010000041.1:0-25589 GCA_964511765.1 uncultured Anaerolinea sp. | reverse complement strand
CTTCCAGTCCCCGCAGGGTAGAAGAAGCGGCGGCCGAATATGACGTCAGGGAAATCAAGGTCAAATCGGCGGTCGTCAAAGAGCGGATTCCTTTTGACCCTAAGAAAATCGCCGCATTCTGTAAACGCTGGAAAATCTCAGAGTTTTCGTTTTTTGGTTCCGTCTTGCGCGAGGATTTTCGTCCCGACAGCGATGTGGATGTGCTGGTCAGTTTTGTGCCGAATGCGGGGTGGAGTCTTTGGGACTTAATCACCATGCAGGAAGAACTGGAAGCCATGTTCAACCGCAAGGTTGACCTGCTCGAAAAAGAGGCGATCCGCAATCCATATCGCCGTCATTCCATCCTGACTGGACGCGAGATTTTATATGCCGCCCACCAATCGTGAGGCCGGGTATATCTGGGATATGCTGGACGCTGCCCGAACCATTCAACGATTCATGGCTGGCGTGCGCTTCGAGGAATTTCTACACGACAGAAGACTTCAACTGGCGATTGAACGCTGCGTGGAAATCATGGGGGAAGCATCCCGCCGCGTTTCAGACGAATTGAAGGCAGAGCATCCAGAAATTCCATGGGGCCGTATCATCTCGCAGCGCAATGTGATTGCTCATGAATACGATGACATAAAGCAGGAACGCATGCGGCTGATTGCCACCGTCCACGCGCCTGCTTTGATTCCTGACCTGGAAGCAATCCTCCCCCCGCCTCCGCCGCCAATCGAATAACCTTGCTCGCTACCCTCACCATCCACCTGCACCTTCCTACATGCGCGTCCCTAAAAGAAAAGCGCGGGCGGATCAAGCCGCTCATCTCGCGTTTGCATCGCGAGTTCAATGTCTCCGTGGCAGAAATGGATTTGCAGGATAAATGGCAGGAGGCGGTGATAGCGTGTGCAATGGTCAATTCTGATTCTGTAACCTTGCGACAGTCCCTGCAAAGTGTGGCAAAATGGGTGGAAGCGAATTGGACGGATGGGGATGTAATTTCACAAAAGGTTGAAATGATCTAGGATTAATAAAGGAGAATCCAATGAAAATCATGATCATGGGAAGCGGTGGAGTCGGTGCTTATTATGGGGGACTGCTGGCACAACAGGGAAATGATGTAATCTTCATTGCACGCGGTGCACATTTACAAGCTTTACGGGCAAACGGCTTGCAGGTCAAGAGCGTTCACGGTGATTTCCACATTGTGCCTGTCAAGGCTACAGATACCCCGGCCGAAGCGGGAGTTGTGGATTTAATTCTATTCTGCGTCAAAACATACAACACAGACCAGGCGGTTAAAGCCATCCAGCCTGCGATTGGTGCGCAGACTGTGGTGATGAGCCTGCAAAACGGGGTTGACGCACCGGAGCGGATTGGAAAGATCGTCGGCATGGAACATGTTCTAGGAGGTGTGACCCACATTTCTTCCGCACTTGAAGCGCCTGGAGTCGTGAAGCAGGTTTCACAGTTCCGCCGCATCGCCTTCGGGGAACTGGATGGATCCATTTCCCCACGCGCCCAAGGCATGGACGAGGTGTTAAGAAGCACAGGGATCACGGTTGAGATTACAAGAGATATCCGCAAAGTGCTGTGGACGAAACTCATTTTTATTTCGGCGGCAAGCGGTCTCGGCTCGCTGACACGCCTGCCAATGGGAAACTATCGTTCAGTGCCTGAGACGCGAACGATGATAGGCGGCTTAATGCGGGAGGTGGAGGCGACGGCACGTGCGCAAGGCATCGCACTGGATGCAGATGTGGTTGAAAAATCCTTGAAATTCATGGACGACGCCGCGCCGCATATTAAAGCCTCCATGCAACTCGATGTGGAGGCAAGCCGCAGGACGGAGCTTGAATCGATGATCGGTGTGATCGGACGCCGGGGACGCGAACTGGGAGTTCCCACCCCTGTTGCCGATATGGTGTATGCGTCTTTATTGCCGGGTGAAATTGCGGCTCGAAAAGGTGATTAAAGTCACTTCTTTTACATGACCCCTTGTATCATAAACACCAGTTTGTATAATAATACTGTAGTACTCATAAAAAAAACGGTGTGCTGTACTATTTGAACATTCTTTTCAGGCAATCCCTGACATAAAATGGAAAATAACATTCAAGTGATTTGTTCAAATATCCAAACCGAAGGTTCAGGATTGGTAGATGCGAATAGCCAATCCAAAGGGTATTGTATCAAAAAGCGCCATTGTGGAGATTTTCACATGGCACTTTTTATTTTAGTATTTGCCTGATACACATCGAAGTTGTGTAGTTTGAGGTATGTTACGTATCTTCAGAGGTAGAGGATTTATTGGCGCGGCGATGTTTTTCTAAAGCAACTTCCGCGCGGCGGGCATATTCAGAAGCTGGCCAGGTATCTATAGCTGCATTGAAGGCGATGGAGGCTCGGGCATCCATATTTTTACGGAGATAAGCTACACCCAAATTATAGTGTGTTGCGGCTTCGTATTTAACACCGAGGTAACCCTGTTCCGCCTGTTGCAAAACAGCCGTGAATATGGCAATGGCTTCGTCAAGTTTCTTCTGTTGCAGGAGTGAGGTGCCCTGATTGACTTGTATGATCAAGTCATTGGTGGCATCAGGCCAGAGTTTAACCGCCAGATGATAAAGCCTGTCGGCCTGTTCAAACTGACCGCGTTTCGCAAAGATGTTACCCGCGTCGACCAGGATACGCACGCGTATGGTAAGGAGGTAGATCAATACCAAAAACAAAACCGGGTGGGTTTGAATACCTGTCAGCGCCGTCAAACCACTGACTACAAGCGTGAAGATCCCTCCTTCAACAGCAAAGCGACTGGAAAGGCCTTCCCGTTTGAGCAGGGATATGACGCCAAACAGAACAATAAACGAGAAGCCTTCGATCAATAATATTATTGGTAAGCTCATGTTACTGCCTTTACTTGTTCCAAAATAGTAGTGGATAGTATACCTGCCTTGCTAGAAGTGTCAATGTCAACATAGACAGATAAAGGAGGTGCAATATTGGAGAGGAGCAAATAAGTATTTCCCTTGTTGCGGCGATCATTTGAGCAATACAAATGATTCGCCAACTATCTGATCATGAATTAGTCAAAAGAGGAGATAATTATGTCTGCTGTTCTAACACTTATCCTCGCCTTTTTAGGGATCGCTGTCGGGTACGGGTATTATGCCCGCACGATCAACAAGGACATCATCCAACCTGATGAAAAGAAAGCCACTCCTGCCAAGATGTTCATGGATGGCGTTGACTTCAGCCCAGCCAACCGCAACGTCCTGTTCGGCTACCAGTTTAAATCCATTGCCGCTCTAGGACCCATCACCGGCCCGATTGTCGCTGTCCAATGGGGCTGGCTGCCGGCTCTGCTGTGGGTCATCTTCGGCACGTTCTTCATCGGCTGGGTACAAGATTATTCGAGCATCATGTTGGGTGTGCGCGAGGAAGGCCAGTCCTTCGGGGCGCTGTCCTACCGCTTCATCTCGCCGCGGTCGCGCAACATCCTGCTGACCTTTATCTATTTCTACCTGTTGCTCATCATGGCCGCCTTCGGTAAGATCGTCGGCTACGACCTGATGACCAATCCCGCCGTTCCACTGGGAGTACTGCTGGTCATTGGCGTTGGCTTGCTGGCAGGTCAAATGACCTACAAATGGAAGATGGATATCCTTGTGACCAGTCTCGTGACCGTTGTGCTGGCTTTCATCGGCATCTGGCTGGGCACATTGGAATCCGTCAAGGGTCTCTTTGCCGCCATCAACGGCAGCAGCGACACGTTGATCTTTGGATCAGTCACGCAAGCCCAGTTCGTCTGGAGTCTGGTCGTACTGGTCATCTGCTATTTCGGCGCGACCCTCCCCATCTGGCGCTGGGCACAGCCGATCAACTACGTTGCCTTCTGGATCGTCTTCCTGGGCATTCTGGCTGGTACGATTGGCCTGTTGGTCTGGCATCCGGCCTTCCCGGCCGATTTCCCGGCCTTCACCAACTGGAGCGGCAACCTGTGCGCTGCGGCGGATTGCTCCGCTGTAGATACTAAACCTCTCGCTCTCGGACCTCTGTGGCCGATCCTGTTCGTGACCATCGCCTGCGGCGCAGTCTCTGGCTGGCACAGCCTGGTTTCTTCATCTGGCACAGCCCGTCAATTGGAAAACGAAGTTGACGCCCTGTACGTGGGCGGCGGCGCCATGTTCCTCGAAATGTTCTTAGCCGTACTCTCACTGCTGACTGCGGTGGTCGGCGTCGGCGCAACCAAGGGCTTTGTCGGCTATGTTGGCATGATCGCGGCTGGCAAGAACGCAGGCGTATTTGCCGTTGGCTTGAGCGAGATGATGGCAAAGATCGGCGTGCCGGTTTCCTTCGGCTTGCCCTACGGCTCGGTCTTCCTGACCCTGATGGGCTTGACCATCATGTACCTGGTGGTGCGTTTCATGCGGGTCGCCTCGGCAGAATTCATGGGCGAATCAGTCCCGCTGTTCAAAAACACGACCTTCGGCACCATCGTTGCCCTTCTGCTCTCCGCCCTGTTGATCTATACCGGCTTCTGGGCGCGCATTTGGGTGCTGTTCGGCGGCGCAAATCAGTTGATGGCCTCCCTCGCGTTGTTGCTGGCGTCCCTGTGGCTGATGTCCAATGGCAAGAAATACATGTGGACATTCGTCCCCTTCATCTTCATGTTCGTGACCACCGTCGCGGCGCTGTTGATCACAGCCTACAATGTCATCAAACAGGTCCTGACCACCCCCGACCTGCCGATTGACAAGGTGATTGGCAACTGGCTGGCTGGATTGATCGCCATCTACCTGGTGGTTGCGGCGGTCATCCTGGCTATGGACGCTCTCAAGGCGCTGATGGCCATGCGCGCAAAAGCTTTGCCTGCATCCGGTAAGGCAAAATAGAGTAACCCCCAAGGGCTGTGCGACGCGCCAAAGGGCGGTCGCACAGCCTGCCTAAAAAATGACCATGACATCTGTTCAAGTTGAAGTGATTACGCCTGTGCCGGAAGGTTGGGGCATTTGTCTTTCCTGCGAGGCATTGATCGCCCAGGCTGAGATGGAAAAAGCGCCCCACGAGCGCGGCCTGGATGAGTATCCGCCTGAATGGCAGGCTGACTTTCGACGCTTCTCCGAGGCGATTCTTGATCTATCCATGCGCTACGGAGATTCAGTCATGATCCGCATCTGGGATCCGCGTTCGCTCCAGGGACTGTTCAAAGCCGTTCGTTACGGCGTCCACCGCTATCCTACATTTGTTGTGGGCGGGCGCAAAAAAATTGTCGGGCTGGAAATGTCGCAATTGGGACAGGCATTGCAAGAAGCCGGCGCGGTTGCTCAGGAAGATGCCAACCCGGTGCAGCCATGAGGCTCAAACAACAAATCGGTGAATCCCTTCGAGCGCTCCGTGATATCCTGTATGGCGCCACCATATACGAGATGGTGCGCGACCTGCATAAAGAGAGGTCACACCTCGAGCATTTATTCATCCTGATCGTCTTCGGCGATATTCTGGGCATTCCCGTCCTGCCGCCCTATTACACCCTGCGCTTGCTGCCCTTCATCGTACCTGGCATCCCCGGCTGGAAGCGCAGTCTGTTGCGTGAACGCGACTTGACCGACCTGTGCGATCAGGAAATCACTTAAGCATTAATTGTCATCAAGGCAAATTTCATTCCAAGATAAGGAGTATATGCAATGGCAGACAAAAAAGAAAAGAAACCCAGTTGGTTAGACGGCGCTAAAAGTGTCTTGTATGGCATGGCCGGGCATGACATGGCCCGCTACGCCCTCAAAACGCGCGGCAGCATGGAGCATCTCTTCATCCTGATCACGATGGGCGATTTACTGGGTATTCCCATCCTGCCGCCCTATTACAGCCTGCGGTTGTTACCCTACGTGGTACCGCAAGTCAGCACCTGGAAACGGCGTATGTTGCGTGAAAAAGACCTGACCGACGCACTCGCATAGGAGCCAATCATGTCAATGCGCGAAGTCTTCGACAAGAATCCCGATAGAAGGTACATCATGTTCGGCGGCAAGGGCGGGCTGGGCAAGACCACCTTCAGCGCCGCCACCGCCTATTGGCTGGCCAAGCAGGGCCACAAAGTGCTCGTTTTCTCTGTGGACCCGCAAGCCAGCCTTTCCGACATCTTCAAACGCGACATCTTCGGCAAAGGGCCGGTCGAGATCATGCCCAACCTGTTCGCCCAGGAAATTGACGCCGACCGCCGCATCAAGGATTATCAGGAAGAAATCCGCCAGAAAATCCGCGATATGTATGGGATGACGGAAATCCCGGAAGAGATTGAAAACTACATCCAGGCCGCGGCCGCCGAACCAGCCATGGAAGAAAGCGCCATCTTCGACGAAGTGGTGGATATTGTCGGAAGCAGTAACTACGACTATTACATCTACGATCTCGTGCCGCTCGGCCACGCTCTCTACTACTTGAGCATGGCTTCGGTATACGACCAGTGGATTGACAAGATCACCGCGTTGCGTACCGAGATGGAAGAGTACGCCCAGGTCGCGGCGGTGATGCAGCGTGACAAGGAAAGCGAAGAGGATCAAATCCTCAAAGAGTTGCAATTCATCAAGCATCGCATCAACACCTCCTCCAGCATTCTGACCGACAAACTCAAGACCGCCTTCTTCTTCGTCGTCACGCCGGAAGAGATGATCATCCTGGATACGAAGAAAGCCGCCGGACTGTTCGCCAAGTTCGACGTGCCGCTGGCTGGCTACATCGTCAACCGCGTCATCCCGCCCGAACTGGCCAGCCAGGATATCCCCGCCTACCTGCGCAACCGCATGGAGATGCAGACGAAGTACCTGGCAGAAATTGATCAGGTCTTCTCCGGTGAAGTTTTGGCGCACATTCCTGAGTTCGAGCGCGATATCACCGGTCTGCCCATGATCGAACGCATGGCAGATGTGATGTTTGGAGGTAAGCGATGATCGAGACATCCATGCAACAATACATGACTAAAAATTCAAAGCTGAAGTACATCTTCTTCGGTGGGAAGGGCGGCGTCGGCAAGACGGTCATGGCTGGGGCGGCCGCCGTCTGGGCCGCGCAACAGGGCAGGAAAACCCTGCTGGCCTCCACCAACCCGGTCCACTCGCTCAGCAGTCTGCTTGGGCAGGATGTCTTCGGTAAGCCAATGCCCGTCGTAGGCGTTCCCAACCTGACCGCCTACGAGATCGACACCCACGATACCATCGAGAAATCCAAGAAGGGCATCCGCGAGAAGATCGAGTGGTTCCTGAAATTCGCCGACATCAAGACCAAGGCGGATGAGTTCGTCGAGTCAGCCACGATGAACCCGTCCTTCGAGGAATCGGCCATGTTCGAGAACATGATTGACCTGATGTTCGACGACGAGTACGAAGTTTACATATTCGACACAGCTCCCACTGCCAACGCCCGCCGCCTGTTGGGAATGTCCAGCGTGTATGCGATGTGGGTCAACAAGATGGTGCAGAGTCGTGAAGAGGCGGCCTCGATGAAAGATTTGCTTTCCTACAGCAGGAAGAAAAAAGAAAAAGACCCGCTCATGGACTACCTGCTCAACATGCGGGAGCGCATGGCGAATGCCAAAAAATTGCTGACCGACAAATCGTTGACTTCGTTCTTCTTCGTCACCCTGCCAGAGGCGCTGCCGATTGCGGTCATCACCCGCTTCATCGGCTGGTTCCACGAATTCAATATCCCCGTTGGCGGCGTGATCGTCAATATGCTGATCGACAAGAACAGCGTCAAGCAAGACTCGCCCGACTTCGTGAAGAATCGCGTCGCCATGCAGGACGAACACATGGAAACCATTTGGAAAGAGTTTGACGGACAGGTGCGTTCCATCCTGCCGCTTTTCGAGACGGAAATACGCGGCGCCGAGATGCTCAAGCGCACAGCTGCCCTGTTGTTTGGATAGCGTGTACCCAACAAAAAACACCCGTTGTGGATGGGATAGTCACAACGGGTGTTTTTACGAATACTATTCCACAATCAAATCGTGCAAGGCTGAGAAAAAATCTTCGGCGGGGCGGTTAAGCAAAGGTTTCAGGCGCGCCCGAAGAAAGACATGCGGAGACTGCCGCCGAATGGAAAGACGCATAACCGATCGCCCATACTGTTCCAGGAAAAGCCGCGCGCAATCACCAGCCTGGGATTTTTTGCCCCAATGGGCGATTTCCAACCCGCGAACCGCGGACTCCAGGATGGGCGATTTCTCTTTTTCGACGGCTTGCTGGAAATCCCGATCACGATGGCGGCCTGCTTCGATCTGCGATTCTTTCCCCGGAGCGGCGCGCAATTTGATTTTCAAGATCAATTCGTCCTGCCGCCCGCGCAGACGGCCGAACAGCCAGAAGATCAGGTTTTCGCGCGGTTCGAGCAGGAAAACCGCCTCGATGCGCTGAAACGGTTCGCTGGCTGCATTGACAGACAAGTGTCCCCCCGTCGCCAAGCCGCCCAGGCGATCCCCCGGCATCACCTGCCCCCATTGGCCCAATCCGCTTTTCAGCCAAACCAAAACTTGTTCCGCCATGCGGCGGTTATAATAATATCCGCCAACGTACCCAACGATCAGCACGGTGCATACGCCAATCACAACCCATTGACCCGTATCTAATTGCATCGCGGCCTCCCAATTCTGTTTTGCCAAAATGTAGTTCAAACAAGAATCATTATAAAGCCAAAATTATAACAAGGAGATAAAAATGGATCTAAAACTCAAAGACAAACGCGCCTTCGTCAGCGGCTCATCCCGCGGACTGGGTTACGCCACTGCGCTGGCATTGGCAAAGGAAGGCTGTAAGGTTGCCATCAACGGGCGGGATGAAGCCAAGATAAAAAGTGTGGCGGAAAAGATGAGCAAGGAATCAGGTAATCAGGTAATTGGGATTGCTGGTGATGTTAGTGAAATTGGCGTGCCTGAAAAATTGATCCAGCAAATTGTGGATGCGTTTGGCGGGCTGGACATCCTCGTCACCAATGCAGGCGGACCGCCTGCCGGCGCATTCGAGTCCTTCGCTGAGGAAGCCTGGCAAAAAGCGGTTGACCTATCGCTGATGAGCCACGTCCGCTTGATCCGCGCCGCGCTGCCGTATTTGCGAAAATCATCCGCGGCCAGCGTGTTGACAGTCACCTCGATGTCGATCAAGCAGCCCATCGTCAACCTGGTGCTCTCGAACAGCGTCCGTGCCGCGACGGTCGGCCTGACCAAATCACTGGCATTGGAACTCGGCAAAGATGGCATTCGTTTTAACTCCATCCTGCCAGGCTGGACGGAGACAGAACGAGTCACAGAGTTGATGACTGCCCGCGCGAAAGCGAACAACTCCACGGTTGAAGAGGAGACGCGCAAACAGTCGGAGCAAAGTCCGCTGGGCAGGTTGGGCCAACCCGAAGAGTTCGCCAACGCCGCGGTGTTTCTTGTCTCTCCTGCTGCGTCCTTTATCACAGGCGTGATGTTAAATGTGGATGGCGGGATGTATAAGGGTACAATGTAAAACCATGAACACACAAAATGAAAAATATTGCCTGAATTGCAACTGCACAGATGGAAATATCCCTTTGATCGCATTGACCTTTAAAGGCGACATGATACACGTCTGCCCCCAGTGCCTGCCCATTCTGATCCACAAGCCGCACCTGCTGGTGGATAAACTGCCGGACTTCACGCCTCACGTGGTTTCGCCGCACGAACATTAGAACCTTCGCTTGATGAGCAAACTTTCCCGCCTCACCCGCAACTCGTTAATCGTCGCGTTCTTTTTCTTGATAGATAAAGTCCTCGCCTTCGTTCGCGCGGGAATTATCTCGCGTCAATTTTCGGGGTCAGTTCATCTGCTCGACACATTCAACGCCGCAAACAATTTGCCCGACGTGTTATTCGCGCTCATCTCCGGCGGCGCGCTGGCAATGGCGTTCATCCCGTTGCTGACGGAATATCTGACCACCAGGGACCGCGCCGCTGCCTGGGACCTGTTCTCACGCGTGGCGAACGTCGCCTTCCTCGTGACAGGTTCCATCGCAATCCTGATCGCCATCTTCGCCCAGCAACTCGTGGATGCAAAGCTCGGCATTGCGCCAGGTTTTGGCGAGGAACAACGCAAGCTGCTCGCGGAGCTGATGCGCCTGAACCTGATCGGCACGATCATCTTTTCGATCAGCGGTTTGGTGATGGCCTCCCTGCAAGCCAACCAGCATTTCGTCTTCCCCGCGATAGCACCCAGCATGTACAACATCGGGCAAATCTTTGGCGCGATCTTCCTTGTGCCGCGCTTCGGCATTCACGGATTGGTCTATGGTGTCATCCTCGGCGCGGCAATGCACCTGCTGATTCAAGCGCCGATGCTCTTCAAGTTTGGCTTCCGCTGGACGCCATCCTTGAATTTACGTCACACCGGTTTGATCGAAGCCTTAAAATTAATGGCACCGCGTTTATTGACCATGGGCGGCATTCAGATCATCGTGCTGGCACGCGACAACCTGGCCTCCCGCTTGGATCAAGTCGGTGCGGTGACTTCTCTCACCTACGGCTGGATGATCATGCAAGTCCCTGAGACAATTCTTGGGACGGCCATCGCCACCGCGATGCTGCCTGCGCTTTCAGAACTCGCGGCACGCCGCGACTGGACAGGCTTCCGTTCAACGATAGAACGCGCCCTGAGGGTATTGATCTCATTAACCATTCCCATCGCAGCGGTGATGGCGGCGGGCATTCACCCGCTTGTGCGCGGGGTCTTCGGGTTTGACGAAAGCACCTCCACGCTGATCACCTGGACCACGCGCGCCTATTTAATGGCGTTGACCGGTTTCGCGATCCATGAAATTGCATCGCGTTCCTTCTATGCACGCAAGGAACCGATGTTCCCGCTTTACGCGGTGGTGTTGCGAATTATCATGTTTCTGGGAATCAGTTATATCGGACTGACCTTCTTCAAAGGGATCGGCGCACCGATCATTGCCTTGGCAGAGATTGCGCTATTAGTGGAAGCCATCATCCTGTTCAGTTGGTTATCCAAACGGACCCATGAGCCGATCCACGTGGGCGCTGCCATAGTCAAAGGGCTGGTGGCAGCCGTCATCGGCGGAGTCGTCACCTATGCGGTTGCGTTATACTTGCCCGGCGGCGCCATCGTTACCGCATTGATCGGCATGGTGGTCGGCGGTTCCGTCGCACTGGCTATTGTCTGGTCCGATGCAAAGCAGCTGTTTAATTTGTGATTTATCCTCGAAGCCTAGAGGGCTGTTCGGATAAAGCGAAAAAAAGAAAAATTACCACAATTCAAAGGGAAGTATAATCATCACCATGTCTGAACAAACTGGAAACACACAACCCATTCGACCTCTCAAGGAAGATGATACCCAACCGCTCAAGCCTGTCAAGAAAGCTCCGCGCTGGCGTTCCATTCTGCTCAGTATTCTGGGTTTTCTTTTGCTCATCGGGCTGGGCGGATTTGGCGGATATTCTTCCGGCATCAAAACCCGCAAAAGCGCGGAAAATGCCATTTTTACACAACAACTTTCTGAACAATTCTCTTATGCGCTGGTGGATATTGAATTTGGACGGTATGAAAACGCACGACAACGCCTTGAATTTATTATCCGAAAGGATCCTGGCTATCCCGGTGTACAGCAAAAACTGACGGAAGTTTTGGTGTTGAGCGCCATTCCCACCCCAACCCCAGCCCCCACGCTGACAGCCACACCCGATTTCAGCGGCGCAGAAAGTGCCTTTCAACGCGCCCAACAACTCATTCTTGCACAGGATTGGCCCGGTGCGCTTACAGCACTGGATACCATCCGTAAACTTGACCAGAGCTACAAAACTGCGCAAGTGGACGGCATGTATTACTTCGCCTTGCGCAATTATGGATACGATCTGGTCACCAAACAAGGCAACCTTGAAGGCGGTATTTATTACCTGACTCTGGCCGAACGTTTCGGGCCATTGGATAATTCAGCCATCGGTCTTCGTGAGGCTGCCCGCACATATATCACCGGCGCAAGTTTCTGGGAACTGGATTGGCGGCAGGCAGTGCAATACTTCACCGAATTAAGCGGCGGTTGGCCCTCTCTCTGGGACGGCACCATGACCGCCTCACAACGCTACTATTTTGCGTCCATGCGCTATGGCGACGAACTCTTCCAGCGCCTGGAATACTGCGATGCCTATGAACAATATCAACACGCAGCTGCCATCAACGAATTGGAGGCAGGCTCGGCAAACAACTCCAACCAGGCATTCCAACAATGCTATCCGCCGACCGCCACCCCCGAACCGGTGATCCTTGCCACAACGGAAGCAGTGCCAACAGATCCTCCAACAGTCCCATAAAACCCATCATCTATGACCGCCCCCTCTACCTGGATACTGGCAATCATCTTCTGGCTTCACATGCTGGCGACCGTCACATGGATTGGCAGCCTGGCGGCGATCAACCTGCTCGTCCTGCCCGCCTCCCATCGGACCTTGAAGCTGGTCGATCAACTCAGCTTTATCGCCGCCCTGCAAAAAAGGCTCGAACCGCTGGCCTGGTTCTGCATGGGAATATTACTCGTGACCGGCCTCTTCCAGTTGAGCACCAGCCCGCACTACGATGGCTTTCTAGCCCTAAGCACGCGATGGTCTTTTGCCATCCTCATCAAGCATGGATTGGCTGTCATCATGGTCGTGGTCAGCGCCATTCAAACCTGGGAGGTGCTTCCCGCCATCCACCGCACGCTGATGAAAAAAGGGAAGGCTGATGAAGATGAACTCGCCAAACTGCAAAGGAAAGAAGTGATCATCCTGCGGATCAATTTGACGCTCTCAGCCCTGATCCTTGGAGCCACCGCTCTGGCAAGAGTATCGTAATCAAAAAGAGACCGTTGCTTTTTCAGGGCAACAGTCTCTTTTTGATTATAGTTTTATCAAATTGGGCTCAACCAGTACGCCTGTCAAATCATATGCCATGGCGCCGCTGATCCTCACAGGGACGATCTCCCCCACCTTTGCCTGTCCTTCGATTAAAACCATGCCGTCTATTTCAGGCGCATCGCGATAAGACCTGCCGATGGAGATGCCGTTATCAAACCCCTCCACCAGCACGTCCAGCGTTTTGCCGACATAGGATTGATTCACCTGCAGCGAAATGTTCTGCTGGAGTTCCATCAGGCGTTCATATCTTTCCTGTTTAACAGAAGCAGGTACGGGGTCGCCCAGAGGCGCGGAGGTCGTGCCCGGCTCAAAGGAAAACTGGAAGGCGCCCACGCGGTCAAATCGAATCTCCTTCACGAAATCGTAGAGGGATTGAAATTCTTCGTCGGTTTCGCCGGGATACCCGACAATGAATGTAGTCCGAATGGCCAGGTCTCTCACAGCGGCGCGCATTTTCCCAAGCGTCTTATACACCCAATCCATATTGGACGGGCGCTTCATCCGATACAAGGTTTTTGGGTGGGCATGTTGAAGCGACATATCCAGATAGGGCAAAACCTGCCTGCGCGTCGACATCACTTCGATCAAACGGTCGGTGACATAACCCGGATAGGCATACATTACACGGATCCAATCCATGTCTGGAACAGCCTCTGTCAATTGCTCAAGTAAAATGGCGAGGCCATCCCGCAGGCCAAGGTCGTGACCATAATCGGTTGTATCCTGCGCGATCAAAACCAGTTCGCGCACGCCCGCATCCTGCAAGGTGTGCGCTTCATGAATAATGGCCTCGAGCGGGCGGGATACCGCCGTGCCTTTAATTAATGGGATTGCGCAAAAGGCGCAGGGACGGCGGCAGCCATCCGCCACTTTGATGTAGGCGCTTGCACCGGCCACACTGACGCGCAGCGTATCCTTCTCGTCCGAGCCAACAGTCGGCGCTTCGGGCAAATGATAGATCGGCTCAGGACGCAGTCCCGAGCCTGCTGTCGAAGAACTTTCCCCTTTGCGCGCTGCACGCACCACCCCCACAATATCCATCCAGCGGCGCGTCCCGAGAATCCCGTCCAGGCCGGGCACTTTCTGTGCAACCTCCATGCCATAGCGTTGTGTCAGGCAGCCCGCCGCGATCAGCACCTGGCCATTGCGCTTTGATTTGGCAAGCTCATCCAGCACGCGATAGGATTCCTCCTTCGCAGGACCTATAAAACCGCAGGTGTTCACGATCAACACAGCCGCCTTTGACGGGTCGTCCATGGAATGATAACCGTCGCGTAGAAGTAACTGGGCCATCGAATCAGAATCAACTGTATTCTTTGCACAACCAAGAGAAATTAAATGAAATGTATTTTTTGACACGTTATTTTCCTAACATTAAAATAAACAGGGGTTAACCGCCATCCGGCGGTCTTATAGTTGGCGTGGCCGTTGGCGTACTCGTCGCCGTGGGTGTGGAGGTGACCTGCGGCGTATTTGTCGGCGTCGGTGGCATGGTTGCCGTCGGCGTGGCAATCCCGGAAACCAGGTACACACGACTCACTACTTCACCCACACCACCCATCAAACCCAGATCGCGCCCATTATACGTAACTCGTACTGCGGCAGCATTACCGGTGAGTATCACTACCTGGTCATCGGCTCCAAAAACCTTCGTTTCACGCGGAGCCATGCGCCCTTCGAAAGCCACTGTCCCATCCACCGAAATCCTTACAAAAACGCGTTCCACAGCGAAGACGCTGACCACCACATTCGCATTGGTGCCCGGAGTCGGCGCACCCTGCGTAGTGAACGCGCCTTCCGCGGGAGCCGTTCCCAGGGGAATATCATCAACCGCCACAAAGGTTAATTCCAGGGAAGCAGTTGGCAGGGGCGCATCCACGATCAAAGGTACAGGTTGAGTAATTTGATTTTGAGCGTCCTGCAAATTGACTACACGCCCCACGCCCCAAATTGCAAGCGCAATCAGAATGGCGATCATCGCCACGCCGAAGATTAGATCGCCCGCAATAAAAGTCCGCAGGAACGGCATGGATGTAACCACTTCCATTTGTATCTTTTCACGCGGCGTTTCCGCATACTTCTCGCGACGCCTTGCCTGCAGTGCGTCGGCAAAGCGCAATAAAATAGTATCGGTATCAAGGTCAAGAAAAGCCGCATAATTTGCGAGCATCCCGCGGGTTTGCACGGGCGAAGGCAATTTATCAAACGAACCTTCCTCCAAAGCTTTAACAAATACTGCGCGCAAACGCGTATGGCGTTCCACTTCTTCAAAGGTCAGGCTGATCAACTCACGCCGCTCACGCAACCGTGTGCCAATCTCAGCAAAGATCAAGTCCGCGGGCATGGATGGCGCTTCCTGTTTTACCTGCGGTTCAATTGCGGGCGTGCTTTTCTCTTCTTCTATTTCTTGCACAATATTCGATTCGTTTTTCTTTCGGAATTGGATAAAAGAAATCAGCTTCGATATGAGACTCGGCTTCGCCTCATCCTTATCCTCGACCTGCTCAATTTCAACAGGCGGAATCCCAGCTTCAACTTTCTTTTTCTTTCCTCCCCGCGGTTTGGGATGTTCCGCTGTTTCAGTTTCCGCAAGCGGAGAAGGGAATTCTTCTTGAACAGGTTCGATGGATTCTGTCTCAGGGTTTGATTCTGCTTTCGGACGGCGGGCAAACCAGGAGGTCCAGAAAGGAGGCGCTGTCTTTTTATCCTGTGAAACGGTTAATGGGGGGATTTCCGTTTCAACGAGATTGACCTGCGGCAAAGGACCGCTTACCTCGGCGATTGCGGGCGCATTTTTTTGAAGGTCTGCGATCATCTCGTCAACATTAAGACCAAGGTATTCAGCGTAGTTCCGCAAAAATCCACGCCCCTGCGCGGCAGACGGCATGCTGGAGTAATCATCCGATTCCAAGGCCTGCAAAAAAATTACGCGAATTCGCGTATCATCCGACGCTTTTTCAAGCGTAAGATAGCGGGCTTCGCGTGCCTGTTTCAGGCGTTGACCAATTGATTCTGGCATGGATGTATTTTATTACAAACATCACCGACTTATGCCGGTGATGGAGGGTTATTCTTATTCGGCTGTAGCGGCGGGTGCTTCAGCCGCAGCTTCTTCTTTTGGTTTTGGCTTATGAGGGCTCTTTTGAGGTTTTTCAACCGTTTCAGCTTCCATTTTTTCCATTGCGCTTTCGAGGCTTTCGCCCTCGCGATGGACGATGATCTTGATCTCGGGGACGAGGTCCATCGTCAAGCGGATATGAGCTGTAAACTCGCCAAGCGAACGGATTGGTTGAATATCCACCTGCTGACGCTTCACTTCAAAACGGATCTGTTCGGTCAGCGCGGTGGCGATATCCTGGGTGGTGATGGAACCGTATAATTTGCCGGTGTCGCCCGCCTTGGCTGGGAAGGTAAGAGTAACTTCCTTGATCTGGTCGGCAACGCCCTTAAGGTCATTGTTTTGAACAGCACGGCGGATCTCAGCCTGCGCTTTGATCTTCTGAATCTGTTTCATTGCGCCGTCGGTGGCCAACACTGCAAATCCCTGCGGGATGAGGAAGTTGCGGCCAAAGCCGTCAGCTACCTTCTTGATATCCCCGGCCCGTCCAAGTTTGTACACGTCTTTAACAAGCAATACTTTCATTTTCTATAAGCCCTTTCTGGCATGATTTGTCAGGACGAAGGGTACTACGCCCTGCGGGGCAGGATTGTACCACAAAGAAAGCCTTTCTTGCCAACGCAACGAAATGCGATTAAGATAAAGGTATGTTTCAGATTCCCATCCGATTTCGGCGTGTGGCAATTTTTGCTGGTATCTTTATCCTGATCCTATTTGTGATCGAGTTCAATACACGCCTTGAAGAACTAAATCGTTTGAACAACCAACGCGACCAGGTGCGCCTGCTCGCGACTGAGGCGATACAAACCCAAATGGCGCTTGAAACGCAGGTCGCGTATGCGGGGTCGACTGCGGCAGTGGATGAGTGGGCCCGCACTGACGGACATTACCTCAAGGACGGCGATCACCCGGTCATCCCTTTGGAGCAACCGGGCAGTCAAGCGGTGATCGTGAACACCCCCATCCCAAATCCAACCCCAATGCGAAATTGGGAAATCTGGTGGGATTTATTCTTCGACAATTAATATCAGGACTTTCGCTCGGGGTGTAAAACCTCCTGATTTTGCACAAGGTCGGGAAGTATAACCTTCCAGGCTGAGCGATCACAAGAATGATGACCAGGCTGAAACTCTTTCCCATTTCAACAAAAATAGTAAACGACACCCTCACTATTGCAGGGCATGATCTTGAAAAACTGGCTGAAGAATATGGCACGCCTCTGTATTTATACGACCGGGCGACCATGGACGCCTCGGTCCTGGATTACAAAAAGGCGCTCGCCTCACACTACCCCATGCCTGCTTCAATTACCTATGCGGGCAAGGCATTCCTCTGCACCGCCATCGCGCAATGGACTCAGACACATGGCTTGCATGTGGATTGCACAGGCGAAGGCGAAATCGCAATGGCCTTGGCCGGCAAGGTACCTCGCGAGCATATTTTGGTTCATGGTGTGAATAAATCAACCGCGGATTTGAAATCTGCCATCCAAAATGCCGGCACCCTGGTCATCGATAACCTGACTGAGTTAGCCCGCATAAAAAATCTATTCCAGGGTCCCGGAGTCCAATTCCCGGCCATCTGGCTTCGCCTGTTGCCCGGCCTGGGGGTGCATACGCACCATGCCCACACGCAGACCGGTCAACACGACAGCAAATTTGGCATGACGCGCGAAGAGATTCTGGAAGCGGCAGAATTTTGCAAACAATACAACCTGCCACTTAAAGGGGTGCATTTTCATCAAGGCTCAAATTTTCGGGATGTAAACCCCTTGAAGGCGGCGATTGAGGTCGGGCTTGAGATCGCGCAGGAAATCGGATTTCCCAATGAATGGCATTTCAGTCCGGGCGGAGGCTGGGGGGTGGCCTATCATGAAGACGAGCTACCGCAGCCGGATATAAATGAATATGTGCATGTGATCGCGGACAGTGTGATCAAGGGCTGCAAAACGCACGGCCTTGATCTCCCCCATTTACATTTGGAACCAGGACGCAGTTTGGTGGCGCGGGCAGGTGTGGCTGTTTATCGAGTCGGTGCAATCAAAAGACGCGGGGACAAAGTTTGGATATTAACAGACGGGGGCATGACCGACAATCCGCGCCATGCGATGTACGGGGCAAGATACTCTTGTCTGCCCGTATCAGGCATCGGCAGGGAAGGAAGCGAACGGGTCTCGATTGCGGGTCCGTATTGTGAGTCTGGCGATGTCGTCATCGAAGATATATTAATGCCGAAGATCGAAGTCGGAGAATTGATCGCCGTCCCTGTGGCAGGCGCATATCATTTGAGCATGTCCAGCAATTACAACGGGTCAAGAAAGCCGACGGTTTTATGGCTGGAAGAGGGAAAAGTAAAACTGATCGTACGGCGGGAAACAACTGCTGATCTATTGCGCCGAGACCAGTCTTTGGATTAGCCGCGCGCAACAAGTTTGGCCAACCCATCACGATCGGTCAGTACGAATTCGGTGCGAGTCACTTCAATCATTTTTTTATCCGAAAAACTATATAACGCGCGGCAGACCATTTCACGCGTGGAGCCGATGCGCGCCGCCATTTCGTCGAGCGTCAAATGGCGCGAGATGGCCGCGTCGCCCGCCATTTCAAAGTGATCAAGAAGAAGCCTCGCCAGCCTGCCCGCCACGGGTTGAAACGCCAGGTCTTCAAGGATCACGCTCGCGCGTTGCATGCGCCCCGCCATGAGGCGGCACAATTCCCAGCCTACGCGTCCGTTGCGCGCAAGGATCGGCTCCATCGTTTCGCGTGACCACAAAAACAATCGACTGGGTTGGCGTGCCTCCAATGTGACTGGCATGGGTGCGTTTTCCTGAAAGAAAGCCAGCCCCCAGAAGACATCGCCTGCCATAAAGGAAGTGACCATCAAACTTCGCCCCTCGCTGGATTCCTTGACTGCGTCGATGCTCCCCTCCCCCACGATAAAAAGATACGGCCAGACATCGCCGTAGAGAATCACTTTTTCATTTTTGCCATATGGACGCGCCGTGGATTGACGCGCCATCAGGTCCATGTCGTTTTCCGAGAGGAACGAGAAGACAGGA
Organism: uncultured Anaerolinea sp.; assembly: GCA_964511765.1. Classification (GTDB taxonomy): domain Bacteria; phylum Chloroflexota; class Anaerolineae; order Anaerolineales; family Villigracilaceae; genus Villigracilis. Next base: position 6,509 of record CAZEGE010000041.1, on the reverse strand, counting down.
TTCTTTTTCAACAAGCCCGAAAGGTCCGTCATTGTTCGTTGCCTCCCGCCAGCAATTCGAGTTTCTCGCGATCGAGGAAAGCCAGTTCCACGCGGTTGATACGGATAAGTCCCTCATCGGCGAAGCGATGCAAAGTGCGGCTGATCAGTTCACGGGTCGTACCGACCGTGTTCGCCATCTGGTCGAGGGTCAGGTCACGCGGCGCGGAGTTTCCATCCTCATGCTGGTAGTGAGTCAAAAGCAGGCGAGCAAGCCGTCCCGCGACGGGATGAAAGGCAAATCCATAAACCACTTCGCGCACATGGCGCATGTAATTGACCAGCACGCGCCCCGTCTCCCACACCGCCTGTGCATTGCGCGAAACGATCGGCACAATCACCTCACGCGGCCAGATCAAAATTTCGGCTTTCTGAATCACTTCAAGCGAAGCGGGCATGGGTTGGTCATCGAAGACCGTATGACCCCAAACCACATCGCATGAACCGAGTCTGAAAACCACCTGCCGTTTGCCTTCGGGGGAGACCATCACCCACTCCACTTGCCCCGAGGCGATGTAGGCCACATTCGGCCACGGTTCGCCCTGCCAACAGATGAATTCGCCTCTTTCATGGATCTTGCGACTGGCGCAGCTGACGAGTTCGGTGCGGTCAGCGTCTGTCAGTTTCTCAAAGACGGGCGCGCGGACGAGACAATTGAGGATGTTTTGCATATTGTGTCCAATTTACAAAATGTCAAAGACAACTGCCTGTCTTTGTGATATTTTTCTCATGTACTCCATACCCTGCTTTGGCAGGTTCATTATATCCAACATTTAGGAGAATAAAATGACGAACGAAACCACAAAGACCCAACGTATCATCATGACGGTTGTGGCGGTTATCGGCGGCTTGTACCTGATGCTGATTGCCCCCACCCAGGCGATGCAGACCGCGAAGATAGCCATCGACCAGGTCTTGCTGCGCCTAGTGCCGCACGACGCAGATTTCTATCCCGCTGTGCCAGTTCTCTCTGTTACCTTCTCGGCATGGATCATTGCCTTCGTGTTTGCAGGTGCAATGCTCCTGGTTCTGGCCAAGAAATTGTACGAAGGGGCAAAGTGGGCGCGCGCCATCGCACTGGGCATGTTTGCCATCCCTTCGGTGGCTGGAATCACCATGATGATTCCCTGGTTTGTACTGGTTCTGGCTGAATATCCCAAAAAGGGCGTCCCGCAGCATACCATCACGGGGATGCCGCCTGCCTTGCCCATCCTGTTCGTGAACCTGCTGTTCTACTTCATCATCCTGCTTGCAGATCAGGATACACTTAAGAATAAGGCATTGAAACTCATCCCTTTTACCGCACTCGGAATTGTTTCGGGCATGGTCTTCATGAACGGACAGCATGGCGTCCGCTATTTCATTCACATCCCCGGCGAGTTTGTCACCGACGCCAACGGACTGATTTCCGCCAACCCAATCCCGCCTCCCTTCACCTCTGCGCTGGCACACTACATCACCAACCTCGATCACCTGGATTGGAGAACCTTTGAAATGGTATCCGATCAGGCAGTCTACAGTCCGCAGACACTGGCGTTGTTGCTGGGCGGCTTCCTGCTTTACATTGCATCCGTGCTGTTGGTCGTATCCATCCCATTGATGGCGATGAAGAAGAAATCGGGCTGGTACATTGCCACAGCCACGGCGCTGGCAACCGCTGTTGTCAGTTTCCAGGGCTTTATTGTGCGCCACTCCACCGAATGGCTGCAGGGCGGACTGTTGTCCACGGCACTGCTGGTGATCCTGCTGATCCCCGCCTTCAAGCAATTCCTGATCGAAAAGGGCGATTAGAACGCTACCTTACTCGCCCATGATCGCAAAAAGGAGCCAGAGATAAAACTGGCTCCTTTTTGTTCATTAGGCAATGCTCATGACTCGGTTCCAACCAAACGTTCCAGTGCGGCGCGGTCGTGAAGGGTGATACTTGCGCGCGTCACCTGAAGGAAACCGTCCCGTTGGAGTTGATAGAGGGTGCGGCAGACCACTTCGGGCGAGGAAGCCACCATGGATGCGATCTGGTCGAGGGTCAGGTCGCGATGCGCAAAGGTCTCTGAAACAGGGACCTGTTCCAGCAAGAGTTTTGCCAGACGGCCTGTCACCGGCTGAAAGGCAAGGTCGGCGATCGTCTCCCGCCGCTTACGGATCAGTTTTATCTGGCGGCCCAGCAGGGCACGCATGGCGTCCGGGTTTTCAAACAAAATACGGAGCACGGCCTCGCCGTCCCATTGATATATGGTGCTTTTCTGTACCGCTTCCAAGGTGGATGGCATGGGATCCTCATCAAAAAGCGCGTGCGCCCAGAATTCCTCACCCTGTTCCCAGGTGGAAACCACGTAACTCCTCCCGTCCAATGAATGGATAACGGACCGCAACCTGCCAGTTGCGATCAACAATACATCGGACCAATCGTCGCCCTGCCAAAAAAGCGCGTCGGCACGTTCCAGAACGCGCCGAACAGCCAGTGAAACCAGCTGTTGTTTCTGAGCATCCGTGAATTTCCCCAACACCTCGGCCTTTTCCAGCAGAATTCCAAGATCACGCATGGCTACCAATCCTTTCATGCTTGAAGAAGAGTGTCACAAATACTTGACATAAGTCAAGGCGGAAACGAGCAAAGAAGAATATTATTTGTACATAATATCACAATCTGAACTTCGTTCAGAACAAAAATCAAAACGGAGGATAAATGTTACTTTCCACATCTCGTCAAGTACGTCTTGTAGTTGTCACCCTTGTGGTGATTGCCGCGATCCTCATGATTGCGGTTATTCCTTTCATCGGGTTTGACATGGTCAACCCGATTGTCAAAGCCCAGCAAGCGCGTATCGTAAAGTTTACAGCGGAGGGCAACCCACAGGCGCCTTTGCTGGCCTACACCGTCTGGCTGGTCAGTTTCTTCTTCCCATTCTGGAGCACAATGTCACTCATTGCTGGCATTGTCCTGCTGGTAATCGCGCTCCCCTTGTATCGCGGCGAGAGGTGGACGCGCGGCCTAGCCTTACTCTGCCTGGCTGTACCATCCATTGGCGGTGCGTATATGGTCGTGCCGTGGATGAACTTCGTCGGCAGCGTCCAGGGCGGTAATCCGCCAGCGGTTCCCATCATGATGATTGGCCTGATTCCGTACTTCGCCATCCTATTGGCCGAGAAAGTGGACCTAACCCAAAAGGCTGTTGACTTTCTTGTCTTCCTGATGCTGGGCGTGACAGCGGCGGAGAACTTTGCCAACGGACATGCGGCATACCGTATCCTGTTCGGACACCCGGCCCGCCCGCTGTTTGCCGAGGGAATTGCCATTACCTACTTCGGCTGGCTAACCTTGTGGGTTGGCATGGGGTTATGCATCGCGGCCATCTACCTGCTGGGAGAGAAGAAGATTTCGGGCTGGTACGCCGGATTGATTGGCGGTCTTGTAACACTGATAGGCAGTGGAGCCACCCACTACGTCCGTCACACCACGAACGATTACCTCTACGGCGCTTTGATGGGACTGAGCATCGTTGTCATGCTTGTGATCCCTGTTTTTAAGAAGCGGCTAATCGAAGAATCAACCGAGACGGAAACCTCCCGACCCCGACCAGTCTTGAAACCAAAGACAGCCTAAACTACATTTCATTTCTTCTGAGTGCATTCTCCTTTGCAACCCGGGGCCAGAGCCGACTGGTCCCGGGTTTGCTTTTAATTTCCTACCTCCCCAACACCCGTGCCCGCTGATGCATCTTGATAGACGGCCAAAGGAGCAGGACGCCGCTCAACGCCAGCACAGCCAGGTCAAGCCAGGGATTAATTAGTCCGCTTCCCAGAACGGCATGATTCATCACATCCTGGGCGTAGGTCAGCGGGGAGAGGTAGGCAATCGCGCGCGCAACGGGCGCCATCTCGCTCAATGGAACAAAGACGCCGCTGACGAAGAGCAATCCCCAACGCAGGAGCGTGCTGGGCATTTGCACATCGCCAGGGTTGGTGGTGGGCATGGAGCCGAAAGCCAGCCCCAAGGTCGAGAAGGAGAACGCCGCCAGCAAAATTCCCGCCGCCAACAAGCCCGGCTGAAGGACGTCCGCGCCAAAGAACAGGATTCCCGCCAGCAGCGACACGCCCGAAACCGCGACCGCAAAGAACGCCCCGACTGCGGTCTTGCCGAGCAGCAGGGTCAACAGCGACATGGGCGCCGCCAGCAGGCGGTCATACGTGCCGATCTTCCGTTCGGTGGGAATGATGAAGGGTCCCGCCGCGCCCGCCGTGAAGAAGACTGCCATCGCCAGCAGACGCGCCACCCCTTCTGCGGCGCCAACTTCCCGCCGCACCGAGAACGAGAAGAACATAAAGAACGGCATGAGGAAGCCGAACATAATCATGCCAGGGCGCAGGTAATAGACGCGCACATCCTTGACCGCCACCGTCCAGGCTTGCGCCAGTTCGTCTTTGATTCGCTTGATGTTCATTTGCGACCTCCCATTCCGCGTTTGGCGGGCTTCTCTTCTTCCGTGCTGACCGCGCCCACCTGCCCGCCCGTAATTTCGAGGAAGACATCTTCCAGGCTGGGTCCCAGCGTGTTCAGGCTGACGATACGCAAATGGTTGGACTCGGCATACTGGACGACACGCGGCAGCAGCGCCGACGGGTCTTCGGTGTACAGCCGCATCTTGTCCCCGACTTTGACGTGAGTCGTCACTCCAAGCAGGGATTCCAGTCCCGCGCCTTTTCCTGCCACCTCCCCATCCAACGCCACCTCCACCGACTGCGCGCGGCGGAAATCCGCTTTCAGGCGTTCGGGTGTATCGATGGCAGCAATCTTGCCGTGCGAGATGATTGCCACGCGCCCGCATAACTGATTCGCTTCTTCGATTTGATGAGTGGTGATGAAGACCGTCGTGCCTTCGGCGTTCATTTTGCGAATCAATTCCCAGATGGCGCGAATGCTTTGCGCGTCCAGGCCAGGCGTGGGTTCGTCGAGGAAAAGCAGAGATGGTTTATGGATGATCGCCATCGCGATGCTCAAACGGCGGCGCATTCCTTTGGAAAAGTTCTCGGCTTTGATGTCGCGCTTGTCCCACAAGCCGAAAATTTCCAGCAATTCCTGGGCGCGTTTTGCCCGCTCGCCGCGCGGCACGCGATACAGGCTGGCCGTGAACATCAGGTTGTCCCAGGCAGTCAGTTCGGTGTAAACGTTGGATTCTTCGGGAACCAATCCGATCCGCCGTTTGGCGGGATAGGAGTCATGGGACAGATCATGCCCATTGATCATGATCCGTCCCTCGGTCGGGGTGAGAAGCGTGGTCAACATCCGCTGGGTGGTCGTCTTCCCCGCGCCGTTCGGTCCGAGAAATCCAAAAATCTCGCCCTGTTCGACAGCAAAGTTGATGTGGTCTACCGCCAGGAATTTGTCATAGTATTTGGTCAGGTTTTCTACTTCGATGGCATGGGTCATGATTCGTTTTCTTTCTCCCCTCTCCCAATGGGAGAGGGGTCGGGGGTGAGGGCTTTCTCCGCAATCACCCAGGCGTTGAATTTGCTCGTCTCGATACGCACGCGGGCGTCCGGATAATTCAGCAGTTCGGCAATGCGCGGCGGGGAGAGAAAATGGCTGCGCATGAGCGCGAGTTTTTCAGCGAGGGCAAGCAGTTTCACGCCGAAGAGGCGCAGGTCGGGTTCTTCGATGACAAGCCGCCCGCCAGGTTGCAGAGTCCGCCAGAGTTCGTCTAGCGTGCCGCGCTGGTCAATGACATGGTGAAGCGCGTCCACCATGATAATGCGCGCAAAAGTTTCATCGGGGAACGGCAGTTTTTCGGTGTGCGAGCAGACGGGACGCAGGCCATCCTTTTGGCGGGCTTCGGATAGCATCTTGTGGGACAGGTCAGCCACCACAATCGGGTTGGCTTTGCCGCTCATGAATTGTGCCACACGTCCCGTGCCACCACCTGCATCAAGCAATGCGCCAGAGGCGGGCAAGTCTGCAAACGCCCACATCTCCTTTGGGTCTTTGGGCGGGATGAAGGTTTCGTAGAGCGGGGCAAGGAAATCGAAATGGTCAAAGATGGGCATGGGGTTTTATCTCCATCTGTTTTTTTTATCCTACTTCAAGTTCTCCTGCAAAAACGCGCCGACCTGCTCCCAGAATTGCGGATGGGTGTTGCAGTCGCTGTGGCCTTTGTCGGGGACGATCCACAGGCGCGTCTTGTCGGGACTACCAGCGGTATGCAGCGCCCGAGCCTGCTCCAGCGGGATGGTTTCGTCGCGCTCGCCGTGAACGATGAGGAAGTCCGCCTTCGATTTGGGGAGGTTATTGAGCGGGGCAATGGCGTCGAAATCCAGCCCATAGCGGCGGCGCATGTATGCCAGCAGGAACGACGCGACAAAGGCTGGCACGTGCCGCTTGCGGAACTCATACTTCATCACCGCCACTGGATGCGAGATCGCGCCCACCGTGACGACGCAGCGGATGCGTTCATCCCAGCCCGCGGCGTTGATGGC
>CAZEGE010000040.1:0-26270 GCA_964511765.1 uncultured Anaerolinea sp. | reverse complement strand
TGTCATGCGCCAGCCCATGCAGGGTGCGCACGCGATATTTATAAAGCGCCTGAACAGGGTTCTCGAAAAAACCCTTGATTCGATTTTCAAAATTATCCACTGCCGAGTTGACCAGCGTGACGATCAGCACCTCTTGCCCGTCCTGCAATTGGTTATCGTGAATGATCTGCGCCGCCAGCGCGGAGAGGATGTGCGTCTTGCCCGCGCCAGGCACAGCGGCAATACCCAGCCGCCCGCCAGTGTAGCGGAGGATGTTTTGTTGAGAGGGTCTGGGTGAGAAATCGGTCATCAGTTTTCAGTAATCAGTTGATAGTGTGAGATAAATGTTGCCAAAGTACAACGCTGAACGTTAAAACAACAGAGCGTCTCCCGCACGCCCTGCATATCCTGAAAATATCCTTTCCCCTGTTCATAAATTAACTTTCCAATGCGAATTCTGCCACCGCTACACGGCGCGACTCAGTCATTGTTTTGCGGTGTAATTTTATCCGCTCGATTTCATGCAGAGTCTCGGCTGTCAGGTAGCTTTCGCCACAATGCGGGCAGCTGACCACTGGCACGTTTTCGATAACCAGCAAGTCTGTGCCTTTGCCAAAACTACGGCTGACGTGACGTACTTTTGCGCCTCGTTTTCCACAAATATCGCAAATCATGGTTTTATGCCATCGCAGGTTCGTAGTGCAGAACAAGCAACTTCTTTTCCTTCACTGCCAGCATGGCAAATGTGCGCCCCTCGTTATCGCTGAATTCCACTTCGTAGACATCGGGGGCGAGTTTTTCCACCACTGTGCCAACCTGTCCGCGCTGGAGTTTGCGTTCGGGCAGATCGGTGGTCAAGGCGACAACATCGAGTAATTTAATAGGTTTCATATTCTTTCTCCTTACAATACATAACAACTGGTTAAGCGGGGAAAATCTTCGTTTGCGCGAATAATCCAACTGCTGCGAATGATTGCCTGTCTGCCATGTCTTTCCATTGGAAAGTCCACGATAAAGCGTTGACCATATTCATCCTTTTCAGTTGGCGTAGCGTCATGGATTTGCGCGGCAGTGAGGATGGCTTCGCGTAATTCTTCCGCGTCATCGGGTGTTAAACCGAGAACTGCTTCAAAGACAAATGCTTTGTGTTTTCCACGCAGATGTGTCCGGCTCAAACAGTAATCTCGTAATTTTTCAATTTCCACAACAGCACGGACAGTATTTGGCAACTTCATTGATACATCCTCTTGAAAATTATAGCATTATCTGAGCCGCCATCAACAACTCGTAGGGTAAAGGTTTTCCGCGTGAACCTTCGTCACCTCTGGCGAGGTGGTTTTGCTGGCAGGCTCGCGAGTCGTTAAGGAAACCTTTAGGGCCTCTAATGTTTTGAAAAATCGGGCGAGGAATTATCTCTCACCCGATGTGCGCTGACGAATTGTGTCGATGACTTCGTGAATTTCCTTTTCGACATTCCCGCGAAAAGTTGACTCAGAGAATTGCCACTCCCCGCTGGGAAGACGATCTTGAAAATGGTGCGGGTAACTTTTTAGGCTTGTGAGCGCGGCGTAATGAGGATGTGGGAAATCGTCCCAGCCGAATAATCTTTTGTCGCCAACATATGGAAGTGTTAGGTCAATCAGAGCGTAGGAGTAACTGTTGGTAGTTGGGTCGAAGTGAATATCAAGAAACCGTGTCTGGCTGAGAAAGGCGCGTACTTTTCCCCCCGCGAGTTGAACATCAAAAAATAGTCCACTTTCCCGCAAGATTCGGACGATGGATGCGTGCCAGACGCTCACACGGTCTCCAGAAAGTGGGTTAACTGTTCAAGTTCATGCCGCACTGACCGCCATTCCAGTAAGTCTGTATAAAGCGTGTGGTCATCGGCAGAAACATTTTTGCCCTGCGATTCAAGTTTCTCAATGCTTCCATAATTTTCCGTCAATTGTCCTGCGCGCTGGCGCAATTCAATAATGCGATCTGTTGTCGCCTGTGCAATGCCGCGCTGAACGATTTCATCTTCATTAAGCGACAGGATTTTTTGTAAATCAGCCAGTAAGTTTTGAGTATGAGAGGTGAGTACCATTTTATCTCCTTGCTTCTCGTACTATTTTAGCACGTTGTAAACCTTCTGAACCGCCATCAATAACCCTGCGTGCAGACCCTAAAGGTTTCCCGCGTGAAACTTCGTCATGCCTGGTGAGGCAGTCTTGCAAGGAGTTTCGCGAGTCGGTCAAGGAAACCTTTAGGGTCTCAGATGGTTAATCTTCCCACGGATTGACGATTTCCACGCCCGTGCCTTCAAAATCAGCCGCGTTACGGGTGACCAATTTGAATTGGTGCGCCAACGCAGTTGCGGCGATCAATGAATCAAGGGCGGGCATGGTTCGGCCTGACGACTCCATGCGTGCAGATAAAGCACCCCATTCCATCAGGACATCAGCATCCAGTGGGACGATCTTCCCGTCAAAGCGGATAAGTAAATCCTCCCTGAGCCAGGTCCGCAATTCCCGTTTTCTTTTTGATTTGGAAAGTTTTTCGATCCCTTTCGTGATTTCCCCAACTGTGATGACGCTCAAATAAACATCATCGGAATCAAGTGTGTCGACAAATTCAACTACTTTTTGGTTCGGCTGTCTGGAAACCAATTCCGAAACGACACAGGTATCGAGCAAACACTTCATAGCTCGATACCTGTGCGCGGCAGGGATTTGTCGCGTTTCAGGTCAACACCTGCCAATGGGGAGGCGCGGAAAAATTCGGAGAGTTTGCCCTGCGATTTGCGTAATTTTTCGTATTCGGCATATGAAATGACCACGACGGTCTTCTCCCCGTGCTTGGTAATCAATTGAGGTCCCTGCTTGATGGCGCGCGCAATCAGTTCGCTCAATTTATTCTTTGCATCCTGAATTTGCCAGATCGTGTTCATGGACAGTCCTTTCTGTCTAGTCTGGCTAGATTTTACTCTTGTGCCCGTAATGCGTCAACAGCGATTAAACCGTTGTATTCAGCACTTCGCGCCACACGTTAGTTCGCGGGCCAGGCAAAGAAACCTTCGGGTCCTGTGTCTGAGCAAATGTGCGTACTAATACTTCTCCCGCCTTGTGTGCTTTTGAGTTAAGCGCTTAAGATCATATTAAGCACTATGAAAATGGAGATCAACACAAGCTGCATCCCCGGATAATAACTGGCTTTATCAAACAACCTGCCCGCAAGGCGTCCTTCTTTTAATTTGTAAAGTTGAAAACCCGGCTGCAGGAGAAATACATATCCAATAATCAAACTCGCCAAAATATAAGGCAGGCCAAGGTTTGCAGAAGAAATCAGGGGTAGAAAACCACTTACAACGACCGTCAGCGTCAGAGCTGTGATAACGATCAGCCCCGCCTTATCAACGCCGAATCGAATGGGAATTGTCTTCGCATGAACGCGGATGTCCTCGACGGTATCGTTCCAGTCCGCCGGTATATTTTGCCCGCCTATTTCCCAAAAGAATAACCAGCCAAACAGCAATAACAATAAAAACGGCGATGGATTGGCGTCCACGGCAAAAACTGCCGCGATGGGTCCGCTCGACTTGACAACCCCGCTCACAAGGACTCTCAAGTAGGTGACCTTAAGCAGGAGACAATAGATGATTTCCAAAACGGTGGCGGCAAGCAGGATAATAACGATAACCGGATTAAGCAAATACGAACCTATAAGAGCCAGGATGAACCAGGCTCCCATCCAAAGCAGACCGCTTTTAATACTTAATAGGTTCTGCGCCAGTGGATAGCGCTGTTCGGAAGCCTCCACCGAATATCCCGGGTTTATTTCACCGCCGCTAAATTTTTCCCTGTCGGTTTTTACGCCAATTAAATCGTTTAGAGCGTAGATGGCTGTGTATGCCGCAAAAGCCGTGAATACCGACAATAGAATGACCGTTATCGATGGAAAATGGCCAAGCCACAGCAAGGCGCAAAAGGCGGGTGTAGCCATGTCCAAAATGCCATGAGTAGTTCTAGACAATGCAAAGAATCGTTTCATATTTATACCCTGTCATCCGATTGATTATTTTCTCACGAAATGAGCCATGTAGTTTACGTCTTCCTTTTCCACAACCTTGAATTTCCCGTTGAACGGGTTGTAGATTAAACTGGAAAGACGCCGGAATTCCAGGTCGTTTTCATGCGCCCACAGTTTCAATTCAACCGGACGAATTAACTTTTTGTAAGTATGCGTGCCTTTCGGCAGCAGGTGCAGGATGTATTCACCGCCGACGATCGCAAATAAGAACGATTTAAAGGTACGGTTAATCGACGAAAAAAAAGCGTGACCGCCCGGTTTCAACAGCCGCGAACAGGCTGAGATGATTTTATCGGGCTCTGGAACATGCTCCAGCATCTCCATGCAGGTTATAACGTCGAATTTTCCCGCGTGTTTTTCAGCGACTTGCTCGATGCTTTCATAACGATAATCAATATTCAAGCCTTGTTCCTTGGCGTGCCGCCGTGCGATTTCAAGGGATGCTTCAGATAAATCAATTCCTGTTATTTGTGCGCCGGTTCTTGCAAGCGCCTCGGTTAAAATGCCGCCCCCGCAGCCCACATCCAGTATTGTACAATTATGCATATTCAGATTGCCGGCTATAAATTGCGTGCGCAAGGGGTTGATGGTATGCAGCGTACCCATCGAGCCCTGCGGGTCCCACCAAATTTGGGCGACCTTATCAAACTTCTTTATTTCTTCATAATCAGTATTCTTAAATTGTGTCATTGGTCACCGTCTTGTTTTCCAGCATCCTGCAGGCAGATTGAATCTCCTCGAACTTAATATCGTTTACAAATATGCAATTTCCCATCCCGTGAGGCAATGGGACTCTCTGCAATCCGTTTCTATGGTATATGCGCTCCTCCAGGGACCTCCATAACAGATCCGCGTCCATATACTCATGGCTTGGCACGATGCCCAGTTTGGCGATTAGATCGAATATCCTGTTCAATTCCTTATCGGATAGTAAATTCCTTGCCCTGGCTAAAATCGCCGATATTACTATGTCGATCAGGACAGCTTCACCGTGCAGTAATTGTGAATCGTGAACGGTTTCAAGCCCGTAGCTAAAAGTGTGGCCGAAATCCACCTTGCGTGCCAGGTCTTCTTCGAATAAATTAGGCTGCAATTCTGCAAGCATCCCCTCGACGGAATGGTCCAGGATCGACGCGCCGATATCATCCTGAAACTTCGCATCCACACATTCGGTTCCATGAGATTCGAGCAGTTCGAACAACGCCGCATCCTTGATGATGGCCAACTTCAGGATTTCGCACACGCCGTTTAAGATATGGCGGGTCGGCAGGGTTTTCAGGAAGGTTCTGTCCAAAAAGACCTTTTTCGGAGGTTCGAACGAACCCAGTCGATTCTTGCTGCTGTTGAAATTGATCCCGCTCTTGATGCCGATCGAGGCGTCCACATATCCCATCAAGGTTGTCGGTATTTTTATGTGCGGCACTCCGCGGCGATAACTGCCGGCCACAAATCCAACCACATCGGTGAGAACGCCGCCGCCGATGGCGATGATCGGCTCGTCCCTGCGGTTGATGGGAAATGCATCCAATTCATGCAAGATCCAGAGATAGTTATCCATGGACTTGTTTACCTCCCCCGCGGGGAAGGTTAAGATCTTTGCGTCAATTTTATGGCACTTAAAATAATCTTTTATCTCGGTTGAATAATACTTCTCTATATTGCTGTCCACAACCACAAACCTGCGGGTATTTTCCCTCTTGCCCACAGATAACAAAGAGTCATTCTGCGGATCGAAAAGGTTGGGGCAGTTCACAACCTCGTATTCAATGCTGCGTTGATAAGAGACGCGCCATTTTTGCATTCCGTTCGTCATATAACCTGTCGCCAGCTAGATTTTGATACCAACAGCCTCCTGGCAATATCTTTTGCAAGATCCAAATTGTGATTCTCAAAATGGCCGCACTCCCTGATATTGGCGTAGGGCACTTCCTTCGCGATTAATATATCGTTTAAAATGGCTTCATATACGGCGCAAATTTTTCCTGCATCGCCTTCATTCAGCAAGATAAGGTAAAAGCCCGTCTGGCATCCCATCGGAGCCACACTGATGAAATTCTCCCGCATGTATTTCCTGAAACCCGCCAGTAAAAAATGCTCAAATGAATGCAATTCAGTCGTCGACATATAATTTGTGTTCGGCTGGTTGATCCGCAGGTCGATGGAATAAACCGCGTCGCCGTTTTCACCTTTTGTAATACCCCGCAACTTTACATGGGGCGCTTTTAATTTCCTGTGATCAAGTTCTCCGACAGTGTGGATTTCCCAACCCAGTTGTTCAAGACTTAACATAATCAACTCCTAGATTTGATTTAATTCGATTAACTAATTGATGGAATACAGTTCATTTGGCAGATTCGTGAAATGCGGTAATGTCTGTTCCGCTCAAGAAACCGGTTCGCACCCATTCGGTTTCAGGGTCCCTCCGCTCCCAGGGTGTCAATTTCCTTCAACATATTTGGACAGATGCTTAAAACTATCCGTCAGGGCTTTTTCCCATGAAGCAACATGGTGGTACAGCTCAACGGAGGCATACCCTGAAAAGCCGTTTTCGTTTAAAGCCTTGAAGCTTGCTCCAAAATCAAGGCTCCCTTCCCCGGGAATTTCATGATAATGTGCGATGCCTGTAAGCGTATTGGCCACCATCTTGTCCATTAATATTTTACCGTTCGAATTTTTGGTTGTCCTTAAATAATTAATAACCGGCTTTGCTCTTTCTAAAACGTCAAAACTTAATCCCGGGACCGAAATTAAATAGGTGAAAATTTCATCCTCGAATTCAGTTGAGCCGGCATATAAGCTGTTGTAATCCACATACCCTATCGCCTCTTTGATGTCTGCCCCGGCCACCATCTCTTCAATCCTTTTCCGTTGTTCCTCGGTGGGTTGGTCATCATAAAAATAAATCGGGTTTTGCCTGTCGAGCAATAGAAAATCGGCGGTTTCAGGGGAATACACCAGATACCCCGCAAAGTCCAGGTTGACCGCCATATTTTCAGACATCCGGATAATTTTTAAGTTATAACCCTGCTGGGCATCGGAAACGTGCAGGTAGCGTGCGTAGGGAGCGGCTTTTGCCAGAGCGGAAATATAGTCGACTTCAGAGCAATAATTATGACACAAATCCAAATGCAATTTGAAGTTGGGTGAATCGATTTCATCAACCAGACTGATGCCCTGGTCCAGAGTTTCAATAAACATTCCCGGTTCCGGCTCGATCAACAGAGTGATGTCGTCTGCCTCCCTGATTTCCCGCAGACACTGGCGGATGCTGTCCACCAGCAATTGTCTTGGGTTTATCGAGGGATTGGCGACATGCTCGTCCCTTATAAAACCGCTGCCAAAAGTAACGAGCGGAACACCCAGTTTTCTGGCTACTTCAATTCCCCTCTTAACCAGGTTGATGCGGCGCTTTCTGCCGGCCAGATCGATGCACATCAGGGAAGGTTCATGAGGTCTGGAAGGCGTGAAAAAATGAGAGGCAGTCGCCACACAAACCGGTTTCACCCGCGTTGTTTCAAAGCGTCGTCTTATTTTTTCAATATATTTGTCGGTTATTTCGAATGGATTGAACTGGTCGCGATGAAAGGAAAGTTCAATTCCTGGATATCCCGTTTTATCTACAACGTCAATTGCATCCAGAAAATCCAAATTCGTTAATCCGAAAGTGCTGTAACTTAGTTTTGTCATTATTGTTGCTCCGAAATGATCTGTGTCTGGCTATTATTCTATTTACTTGATAGATTTGGGTCAAGGGTGATTATCCAACCGCCGGTTGATTCAGCCTGCCATGCGAAATCTCCAACTCGATATTTGGGAACCCGTCCTTCGACATTATCATTTCTGGCGGGATGATTTGCCGGCAGATTTACGCGTCAGATCAAGAAGCCTTTCAAGGTCTCGTGATGCCTGCCATTTAATTACCTGTTCCCAGGGTAATCACCTTTTGAAATGCCCTTAACAAGGTCCCGCGCTGCTCGAAGCCCGTCTCACTCAAATCCGCGATCGCTAAAAATATTTTTTCGCGGCAGCGACCCAGTAATCCGCCAGCCAGACGCGCAAGCGATTCGGTCTCTGCGTTGACTTCATCTGCATCCGTCCAGGTGCGGCCTGATTCCCAATGACGGGATAAAACATACGGTTGTGTCAGGGGCTGCGAGAGGCGCTGTGTCCATCCATTTGAACCCGGGTCGAGCCAGAATTGAACCGTCACAGGCCGGTTCATCATCAGAAAAGTATGTGCAGGCGCAACCAAAACCGCATCCTTGTCTTCGCTGCGCCACGATTCCAAATATTGCGCGGCGATCACACCGTCTTCAAGCATGGCGAGGTATTCGCGCCCCAGGTCGAAGGCGGGACTGTCCATGCTTACATAGGAAGGTTCCATTGCATTGCGGAACTTCTTGATCGATTCGATCAGGCTGGCTGCCACACGCACCGCATCCAGGTTTAAATGGAAGCCGTAATCGGGTTGCGAGATCACCTCGCCGAACAATTTTCGCAGGAAGAAATCCAGGGGCAGGGGAGCGCTTGAACGATACTCTTCCAGCCAGTTTCGTAAATTGGTATAGCGTGAGCCGAGTGCATAAGTAATGCGTTCCTGTGTTTCGGGTTTGATTGCCTCGAAGGTTGAAAGCTGAAAATCTTTTGTGCGATAAACGATCTCCGTTAAGAGCTGTGCGCGGATCAAATCCGTGTTCAAGGCCAACATGAGCGCGTGAGCCACGTCAAATTTTGTGGGGCGGATATTCCAATGCGGGTGCGCCAGTGCAGAAAGCGTGAGTAATGTTTTGCTGGCGGCTTCATCCCGCAGGGATCGTGACGGGCGCTGCGTGCGCCAGGGAATATTTGCCTCCTCCAGGCGGTTTGTAATGGAAAAGCGTAATGCGTCTGAAAGATACGGCGCCAGGATGACGATCTCTGAAGGAGGGATGCCATTTTCTTCAATCAAGGATTTGACCCTGCGGACGATCCCGTCCAGCATTTCAGGATAAAAATGTGAAAGGATGAATTCCAGAGTGTGGTTTGTATCGATCGATGGGATGTTTTCATTTCTTATTGCAGAGACGAGCGAGTTGGATAATTGAGCGAGATCTTCTAAGGAGACAAATGACCCGTTGAACTCGACGATTTCATCACACCCTGCGCTCAATGCCGCGCCCGTAACTGCATCGCCTCCGAGGAAACTTCGATACCCCGCGTCATTGTCGTAGATTAGCAGGGCCGAGTTAAAATCCGCGAGCCATTCGCCGATCAGGTCATGTGCTCGAGGATGATCTTCCTCCACGTTGTCGTAAATGAGGTGACGATAGGTATGCGAGAGATAAGCACGGACTTGTTCCTGCCGCCATAAAATATCGGTAAAGATTTCAAGTTGAAGAGAGAAATCCAGCAGGTTATGGTTCAGGCAGTATTCGCGGAAGCGAGTTGCACATTCCTGGGCCTCGGTGTAGATATGGCGTTGGGCGGGGTCGCCAAACCAGGCGGAGTCCAGCCGCGAGCCGATCTCTCTATATGAAAAGCCAACCACTGCGGCTTTGTTCAAATTATCCAGGATCTGGGAATATAAACGGTTGCGGTTAATGGTGAGGGATTGAAAATATCCCTTTTCTTCGAGTAGGGGGCGTACCAGATATGCCATGTAATATTGCGCGGTTTCAAGTGTCAGAAAGATCGGGGGAAGTTCTGGATTTTTGAATCCAGCCGCTTCTGCGGCGATGGGCCAGAACAGATCGCACATGCGTTTGGCAAGACCACCGATCGTCGCGGATGTGACCTCTCCGCCAGCGCGCCGCTCGGGACTGTAAAGCAGATCGAGATATGGCTCTTGCAGAGTCCGCTGCGGGGTGAGCATGAGAATGGTATCGGCTGGGACGCCCTGCGCAAGCAAATAGCGCATTCGCTCAACACCTGCTGTAGTTTTCCCTGTCCCTGCGGCACCGCAGACGAAGAGTTTATGGTCAAGGGGAGATTCAATAACCTGACGCTGAAGCGGGCTGAGGCCTGTCCTGAGCGGTATCGAAGGGTTAAGCATGAAGCGAGGGTAAGGTATGCAATGGGTTTTGTCAATAAAAAGAGCGGGATAAGCTCCCGCTCCAGACCCTATTTCAAATTTTTCGCGAAGAACTTTTTCACGCGTTTCCAGGCATCCTTTGCCGCCTCGGGTTTGTAAACCTGCGGGTCGCTGTCGCGGAAGAAGGCGTGGCCTGAATTTGGGTACATAATGATCTCATGTTCAACGCCGATATCATCGAGTAGTTTATCGAACTCTTCCACAGCCCCGGCGGGAATGGAAACATCCGCGTCGCCGAAAAATCCAAGCACGGGCGCTTTTAGATTTGCGCGCAATTGATCGAAGACGGTCTGCATCCCGCCGCCGTAGAAAGTGCAAACCGCAGTGACGGGGCGTGTGGTACTTAATAAAAGCGACATCCGCCCGCCGAAACAAAACCCCACGCTGCCGATCCTGCCATTGCAATCAGGATGGGATGTCAATGCATCGAAAAGCGACTCCAAATCTCCAGCTGCGTTGGGGCCATACTTTTGCGCGAGTTTCATGGCGGTGTTGCCGTCGCCAAGCTGCGCCAGTTCGCCGTGATAAAGGTCGGGCGCGAAAGCCAGATAACCCTCCTTTGCAAAACGGTCTGCAATGGACCTGGTTTGCGCATCCAATCCCCACCATTCCTGAATGACGATCATGGCGGGGAAAGGTCCACTGCCTTCAGGCTTTGCGAGATGCCCTTTTACTGTGCCAAATTGAATGAGTCCGTTCATTGGATAATCTCCTCGTTTTGGATAATGATAATTCAGCATATACGAGAAAAGAACTCCTGTCAACAAGGTTGTTTTGATTGTCAGAATCGTTGACAGGTGCGCCCACCCGCATGTATAATACCCTCCGCTTCAGCCCCGGAGGTTAGAACCGGGGTGGTTGCCTGTAATTAACCCAGCTTCCCCACCGTTCGGCGTAGACTTGCCCTGAGTAGCCCAATTGGGCGTATCGAAGGGGTGCAAGGTCCGCAGGATGTGCGGCGAAGTGAATGACTGGAGATCATAAATAATGAGAACTGCCATCGTTGAAAGTGGCGGCAAACAGTACCGCGCCGTCGAAGGCTCCACCATTGATGTGGATCGCCTTGCCTATGAAGTAGGTAAAAAGTTTGACTTTGAACGCGTCCTCCTGATGATCGATGAAGACATCGTCATGGTTGGAACTCCCACTGTGGGTGAGATCAAAGTCTCCGCCACAGTGGCGGAACACGTAAAAGGCCCCAAGGTTATTTCTTTCAAATATCGCCCGAAGAAGCGCATCCGTGTAAAGGGTGGACATCGTCATCAATATACCCGTTTGATGATCGATTTCATTGGCAAGCCCGGTGAAGAACGCAAGGCTGCCGCGAAGAAAGAGCCCGCAGCCAGGGTCGAAAAGGCCGAAGTGAAGGAAGAAGCCAAGGTCGAGAAGCAGGCCAAGGCGCCGAAAAAAGCGGCGACCTCGTCCCCGAAGGCGAAGTCTGAAAAAGCGCCCGTTGCAAAGTCCCCGAAGGGGGAGAAGTCTGCGACAGCAAAAAAACCGACTTCAAAGTCGACAACAGCCAAGAAGACTGAAAAGAAGTAAAGCGAGGTAGAAATGGCACATAAAACAGGCGGAGGATCAACCCGCAACGGCCGTGACAGTAACTCTCAACGCTTGGGTGTAAAGCGTTATGCCGGTCAATTTGTTCTTTCTGGCAATGTTCTTGTTCGCCAACGCGGCACCAAGATCAAGCCGGGCAAAAACGTATTAGTTGGTAAGGACGATACCCTGTTCGCAATCGCAGACGGGATCGTAATGTTCGATGTAGTGCATGGGCGCAAGCGCGTCAATATCATCCCGGCTGAGGTTGAATAAGATGAAAGCAGACATCCATCCTACAGTTTATGATACGCAAGTGACCTGCGCTTCCTGTGGCAAGTCGTGGGTGACCACCTCCACCAAAAAGGAAATGCGCATTGACGTGTGCTCGAATTGCCACCCGTTCTTTACCGGCGAGTCGGCCAGGCTGCTTGACGTTGAAGGCCAGGTGGACCGCTTCTACAAGAAGCTTTCCGCCCGCCAGACCTATGTGGAACAGCAAAAAGCCAAGGAGGAGTCTTTGACTTCCCCCGACCGCTCGATTGACGATCTCGGCCTCGCGCCGCGTGCGGTCGAGGCGCTCAAGAAAGCCGGTGTTTTGACCATTGGTCAGATCATTGCAAAACTCGGCGAAAGCGATGCCTCTTTGTTGGAGATCGCCGGCTTTGGTCAGTCCTCATTGACTGCAACCAAGAAGAAGCTGCGCGCCCTGGGTTTTGAAATTCCCGAAGTGCTCAAATCTCCCAGAGCCGAAAAAGCCGCTGCACCCGAAGCAGGCGAATAGGTTTTGCCCTTCGGGCCACTTACCCTACGCGGACTTTACCCTTCGGGCACTTTGTCAGAGACAGGTTTCTCAGGTAAACTAGACAGGCAGATGCATAAAGCGTCTGCCTGTTTTCATAATTTATGTTCTGTATCATGTAAAACAATTCGTAAAATTTGCGATGTAAAATTACGGTAGTAAAATCATTATTACCCTTTCAGAGTGAAGGCGGAGAGTTTTTATGAAGCATACACATGGTTTGATCGAAGTTGTCTGTGGTTCCATGTTCAGCGGCAAGACCGATGAATTGATCCGCAGGCTTGTGAGGGCGACGATTGCAAAACAAAAAGTGCAGGTCTTCAAGCCCGCCATTGACATGCGCTATGCAGCAGAAAAAGTGGCTTCCCACACCGGTTCCACCTTTGATGCGATCCCTGTTGAAAAAGCCGCAGACATTCGTTCGAAACTTGATGAAGACACCACCGTCGTCGGTATCGATGAAGCGCAATTCTTCGACCCTGAAGTGGTGATCGTTGCCCAGGAGTTGGCCTCGCGTGATGTGCGGGTGATCGTCGCCGGCCTGGATACGGATTTTCGGGGTGAACCATTTGGTTCCATGCCGACCCTGATGGCTGAAGCGGAGGATGTCCTGAAACTGCATGCCATTTGCATGGTCTGTGGCGACAATGCCTCCCGCACCCAGCGTTTGGTCAATGGCAAGCCGGCCCGTTACGATGAACCGATCGTGATCGTCGGCGCATCCGAATTATATGAAGCGCGCTGCCGTCAGCATCACGAAGTCCCAAGATAGTTGGGTAGTTATATAGTTATGTAGTTGCGTAGTTGGTAGAACTACCAAGCTGCGCAACTAAAAACTAAGGAACTAATCAAATGCAAGACTACCAGGATGTACTGGCTGAAATATTGATCGATGCAGAAACCTTACAGGCGCGCGTCAAAGAGCTGGGCGTTCAAATCAGCGCGGATTATGCCACTGAAGACCTTCTGCTGATTTGCATCCTGCGCGGCGGCGTGCCATTCATGGTGGACCTCAGCAGGCATATTTCCATACCGCACATGATGGACTTCATGGCAGTCTCATCCTATGGCGCGGGCAAGCGCGAATCAACCGGCTCCGCGCGCGTCACTCTCGATCTGCAAACGGATATTCGCGGCAGGAATGTGCTGTTGGTCGAAGACATTATAGATAGCGGACACACCATTTCAGCCGTTTTGCAAATGCTCGAGACCCGCCAGCCAAAGACCCTGAAAGTTTGCGCTTTGCTCGACAAGCCCGAACGGCGCGAAGCGCATGTCCCCATTCATTATCTCGGTTTCACCATTCCGAATAAATTTGTATTTGGTTACGGACTTGACCTGGATGAGTATTATCGCAACCTGCCTTTCGTCGGCGTGGTTGACCTGAACAAATATAAACCGTCCTCCTGATGATTAATTTGGACGAAGAAACTGCCAATTCTGATGGACTTCATTCGCCTTATACAGGTCGCTGGGTGGCTCTCGTGCGCGGACGTGTCATTGCGCAAGGCGGCACACCTGAGCAGGCTTTGCGTGCATCGCAGTCCAGCCGTTATAAAGAAAAACCAGAGATCGTTTTTATGCCAGTCCCTTTTTCACTTCCACCTTTAATAGATAAGATAAAGGAAGCCCTGCCTGCCGATCAGGAAATTTACCTTGTCGGCGGAGCGGTGCGCGACTTTTTAACTTCCCGCCTCTCACCCGATTTTGATTTTGTTCTGCCATCGAATGGCATCTCCATTGCTCGAAAAGTTGCCAACGCTCTCGATGCCGACTTCATGCCCCTGGACGATGAACGCGACACAGGCCGCGTCGTCCTGACCCAGGAAGATGGCACACATAGCTTCCTCGATTTCGCCACCTATCGCGGTGCAAATCTGGATGAAGACCTGCGCGCCCGTGATTTCACCATCAACGCCATGGCCTACAACCTGCGCGATAACACGATCATTGACCCCATGGAAGGTGCAGACGACATTCGCGCCAAGGTCATCCGGGTTTGCTCGCCCACTTCATTCTCGGATGACCCCGTCCGCATTTTGCGGGCGGTGCGGCAAGCCGCGGCGTTTGGATTCCGCATCGAGAAGAATACCCGTGAGTTGATGAAGCAATCTGCCGGCCAGATCGGACGTATATCCGCAGAACGTCTGCGCGACGAAATTTTCAAGATTCTCAACGGCCCAAAAGCAAATGTATCCATCCGCGCGCTGGAGATGCTCGGCGTGCTTTCACACTTAATGCCTGAATTAATTGCCATGAAGGGCGTGGAACAATCCCCGCCGCATGTTTATGATGTCTGGACGCATACCCTGGCTGTCTTGGACCACCTCGATCAAATCATTTCTGGATTGCGCGTGGGTTACGACGCGGAAAAAACGAACGACATGTTCACCGGCCTGCTGGGCCTGCGTTTGGGGCGCTATCGCGAGCAAATCGCACAACACTTTGCCAGACCGCTAAATGTGGATCGTTCACATCGTTCATTGCTTTTCTTCGCTGCGCTCTACCACGATGTGTGTAAGCCTGAAACAAAAACGATTGATGAGTCTGGCCGGATGCGCTTCTTCGATCACGACCTCAAAGGCGCGGAAGTTGCCGCGCAGCGTGCACGTGCCTTCAATCTCAGCAACGATGAGGTCGATAGACTGCATGACATCATCGCATATCACATGCGGATTCACTTTTTTGCCGGCCGTATGGAATCAGATAGACAAACACCTTCACGAAAAGCCATTTACCGTTTCTTTCGAGATAGTGGCAAGGCAGGCATCGACCTGATCCTGCTGGGTCTTGCCGACCTGCGTGCCACGCGCGCCACCGAGCTTACCATTGAAACATGGACTGCCTATCTTGATATCGCTCGTATTCTGCTTGAAAATTACTGGGAGCGGCCCGAAGAAGTCGTTGCCCCGCCGCGTTTGCTGGATGGTCACGAATTGATGAAGGAATTAAACCTCAAGCCTGGTCCCGCCGTGGGTCAGTTGCTGGAAGCCATCCGTGAAAATCAAGCCGCCGGTAAAATTGAAAACCGCGAGCAGGCTTTATCTTTTGCGCGCGAAGAAATGACGAAGGAGTTTACAGCGGGTGCTGCATGAATCTGGTCTTTTTTGATCTTGAGACGCAAAATCTGTTTCAGGATGTCGGCGGTTACACCAACATTGAAAAACTGCGGGTCGCCTGCGCTGTCACCTGGTCGACAAGAATCAACGACTTCTCCGTCTATTGGGAGAAGGATATCCCCGCCCTGATCGAAGAATTAAAATCCGCGGACCAGATCATAGGATTCAATCTGCGCAGGTTTGACTATCAAGTGCTTCAGCCGTATGCGCCTGAAATACGCTTCGCCTCTTTCCCGACCCTTGACCTGCTGCTCGACCTGCAAAAGATACTTGGCTTTCGCATCAGCCTCGACGCCATTGCAAGCGCCACACTCGGCGCAATCAAAACCGCAGGCGGTGTGCAGTCGGTCGGATGGTTTAGAGCCGGCGAGTTGGATAAAGTGTCCGAATACTGCAAAGCAGATGTGGACCTCACGCGCCGCGTCCATGAATTTGGGCGTGACCACGGGCATATTTTTTATAAATCAAAATTGGGCAGCAAATTGAAAGTGGAGGTGAAATGGAAATGAATTCCATCAAAATAAACGGCATCCATCTCGCTTATGCCCGTCGCGGTCAAGGCGCGCCGCTTTTGCTCGTCCATGGTTTTCCGCTCGATCATACCTCGTGGAATCAGGTCGTACCCTTGCTTGAGAATGATTTTGACATGATCCTGCCTGACCTGCGCGGGTTTGGCGAATCTACAACGTCAAATAATCCATACTGTATTTCCGATATGGCGGACGACATCGCTGGTTTGTTGGATCGCCTGGGTATTAAGAAAGCTGCCATGGCAGGTCATTCGATGGGCGGGTATGTATCTTTGGCGTTTGCCAAAAAATATCCACAGCGCGTCAGCGGACTGGCACTGGTCTCTTCACAAGCTGCGGCTGATGCGCCTGAACGCAGGGATGGACGTTATAAAACTGCACAGGATGTAGCCGAAAAAGGGGTGAGCGTGGTGGTTGAAGCCATGACCCCCAGGCTTTCTGCGAAAGCAAATGTGCAGGCATCTGTTCGTGGCGTGATGAAAAGACAAAAACCATCTGCCGTGATTGGGGCGCTCAAAGCAATGGCCGAAAGGGAAGATTTATTGCCGCTTCTTTCGTCCTTCCTCTTTCCATTGCTGCTTATTCATGGCGCTCAAGATGAGCTTATTCCGCTTGCGCGTTCACAAGAGATGAAGGCCGCCCTGCCAGCCTCGCAGATCGTGGTGCTGCGGGGCGCCGGTCACATGCCGATGATGGAGTTTGCGAAAGAAACTGCCAACGCGTTGAAACTATTGAGGTGAAATAATCATGCCCGTCACTCTCGAAGCGGCGGGCATGATCGTATATTGAAGCAGGCTAAGACTGGGAGGAAGGCGGTTGTGTGGCCCGGGGAAATAAATCACTATTATTCAGTTTTGATTTATCCAGCGCGCCAGTCTGCCTGACCATCTTCCTAATCCGTGCGACAAGCATGTCACTGGATACAGGTTTGACGAGGAAGTCGTCGGCACCTATATCCAAAACATTGGCAACCATATCCGGGTCGTTGATGGCGGACAGGATAAGAATCGGAACATTGCTGAATGTGCGAACTTCTTTGCATACCTGCCATCCATCCAAATCAGGCATCATGAGGTCAAGGAGTACAACGCCGGGATTCTTTTCCCTGACAAGTTGGACACCTTCCAAACCGCTGTTGGTTGTGATCACATCAAAGCCATGCGTTTTAAGCAGTGCACTTATTAATTCCGTGATGGCAGCATCGTCGTCTATAACTAGGATTTTTATGGTCATATTTTTCCATGTCTATTATCCCTTATTTAGCCCTTATTGAACTTTGCAATAAGTTTACAGCTGGATTTGTATCCTGATTAAGGTGTTGGATTGAAATCGACTTATCTGGTGATATTGGTCATTTGGAAATTAGACTGTTTTTGGTAAAATATTTCACAATCTGTATATTAATTATTAAAAAAATAATTCAATCCTTGAAGGAGGTCAAAATGACCAAGTGGATCTATTTATTCGATGAAGTAAAAGAGGTGGAGAAGGTTGTCGGGGGTTCATGGGATGCTGTTAAAACCCTGATGGGCGGCAAAGGCTCGGGTTTACTGGATATGACGCGGGCGGGCGTCCCTGTCCCGCCGTTTTTTACAGTGACGACCGAAGCGTGTAACGCCTATCAAAAAATGGGGAAGTTTCCTGCCGGACTGTGGGAACAGGAAATAAAAGCATTGAAGGCCATCGAAAAGAAAACCGGCAAGAAGTTTGGCGATCCGAAAAACCCTTTGCTGGTTTCGTGCCGTTCAGGGGCGAAGTTCTCCATGCCGGGCATGATGGATACCGTCTTGAATATCGGTCTCACAGATGAGACCGCCTCGGGCATGGCGGCCTTGACTGGGAATGAGCGTTTTGTTTATGACTTATACCGCCGTTTGGTGGAAATGTTCGGCTCCGTGGTATTGGGGATTCAAGATGAGGCATTCGAGCATCCCCTGGAAAAATACAAGCACAATGAAGGCTACAAGCTTGATACTGAAATGAACGCAGACGACTGGAAGTATATTGTTGAAGAGTTCAAGGCAGTGGTCAATAAAGAGAAGGGCTTCGATTTTCCGCAGGATCCGTTCAAACAGTTGGAACTGGCCACCGAGGCGGTTTTCAAATCATGGAATGGCAAACGCGCAATTGACTATCGCAATGCCACAGGCATTTCGCATGCGCTGGGAACGGCTGTCAATATTCAGACCATGGCCTTCGGCAACATGGGGGATGACTCAGCCACAGGCGTGGCCTTTACCCGCAACCCTTCCACGGGTGAGAACAAGATGTTGGGCGATTTCCTTTTCAATGCCCAGGGTGAAGATGTGGTTGCGGGCATCCGTAACGCCAATCCCATTGTCGACCTGCATGAACGCATGCCCAGGGCCTATGACGAGTTTATGAAGATCACCGCGCGGCTGGAAAAACATTACAAGGATATGCAGGATGTCGAGTTCACCATTGAGCGCGGTACGTTGTGGATGCTGCAGACGCGCGTCGGCAAGCGTACGGCCAAAGCGGCGGTGAAGATCGCGGTTGACATGGCGAATGAAGGCCTGCTTACGAAGGAAGAGGCGCTGGAACGGGTCACGCCCGAAAACGTGGATACGCTTTTGCATCCGCAGTTTGATGAAGATGCAAAGAAAGCTGCAGAGAAATCAGGTACGCTGATCGCAAAGGGTGTGAACGCCTCCCCAGGCGCGGCGGTTGGGCAAATCTATTTCGACGCGGATACCGCCGAAAGATTTGCCAAGGAACAAAACCAGGATACCATCATGGTGCGCCCTTTCACCAAACCTGATGACGTGCATGGCATGATCGCGTCCAAAGGAGTGTTGACCAGTGAAGGCGGCGCCACATCCCATGCGGCGGTCGTGGCACGCCAGTTCGGGATCCCGTGTGTGGTGGGGGCGTCCGCGATCAAGATCGATCTTGAGAAACGCGTCATGACTATTGGTGAAACCGTTCTGGTTAAAGAAGGTGAATGGATTTCCGTGGACGGTACAACGGGACAGGTCTTTGTTGGGAAAATTCCCATGTCCACGCCCTTGCTTGAAGAGCAGGTTGAGTTAATGACCCTGCTCAAATGGGCTGATGAAATTTGCGCGCGCAAGGATGTACGCGTTGCTCCAAAGGGCTGGCCCACCCGTGGTTTGCAGGTATGGGCCAATGCAGATTATCCGAAGGATGCCCGCCGCGCCCGTTCCTATGGCGCTGTCGGCATCGGTCTGTGCCGCACCGAGCACATGTTCTTTGAGCCCGAACGCCTTCCGATTGTTCAGGATATGATCCTCTCTGATACCAGCGAGGGCCGCACCTCCGCTCTTAATAAACTTCTGCCTTATCAACGCAAGGATTTCGACGGTCTCTTTGAAGCGATGGACGGTTACCCGGTTATCATCCGTTTGATCGACCCGCCTCTTCATGAATTTATGCCTGATGAGGAAAAACTATTCGAAGAAGTCGTCACGATGAGAGTGAAGGGCGAAACCGACGGACTGAAGGCCAAAGAGGATTTGCTCAATGCGATCAAAGGCATGCACGAATCCAATCCGATGATGGGTTTACGCGGTGTGCGTTTGAGCATCAACATGCCTGAAATTGTCGAGATGCAGGTGCGCGCCATCTTCGAAGCTGCTGCGGATTGCACGAAACGCGGCATCGTTGTGAGACCCGAAGTGATGATCCCGCTGACTGGCACAGTCAAGGAATTGGAATGGATCCAGCCGCGTCTCGAACGGATTGCATCTGCTGTCATGCAGGAAAAAGGCATTCAATTCGATTATAAATTTGGGACGATGATCGAAATTCCGCGCGCAGCGGTAACAGCCAGGGAAGTGGCCAACCAGGCGGAGTTCTTCTCCTTTGGTACGAACGACCTGACCCAAATGACCTATGGCTATTCGCGTGATGATGCCGAGCGCAACTTCCTCATCACCTATCAGGAACAGGGCATTTTGGAAAAGAATCCCTTCCAGACGATTGACCGCGACGGGGTTGGCAGGCTCATGCAATGGGCGATCAATGAAGGACGTGTGACCCGCCCGGGCCTTGAAGTTGGCATCTGCGGCGAACACGGCGGCGACCCTGACTCGATCGAATGGTGTCATTTGATCGGCAATAACTATGTTTCCTGCTCGCCTTTCCGCGTGCCGATTGCGCGTTTGGCGGCGGCTCACTCAGCCTTGAAATACCGCCCGAAAGCTGTAAAAAAAGCTGCGAATGCGAAAACCAAAACGATCAAAGTCAAGGCGAAAGCATCGAAAGGGAAGCCTGCCACAAAATCTTCGCAAGGTCCCCGCAAGGGGAAGAAAAAATCCAAAAAATAATTGAAGAAGTCCCCGCTGGAATGGCGGGGACTTCTTCAATTATAATTCTTGCTTTTGGGAATGGATTAATGGTAATCACTGTGAGGAGAATCATGATATGAAAAACAAACCCCGATCCTTTACGATATTTATAATATCACTCCTGCTCATTCTTGCGTGTAATCTGCCGGGCTCCAACCCCACAGCCACAGCGGAACCGACTGCCACTGCTGTGTTACCCCCACCTGAACAACCGACCGAACCGCCGCCGACCGCCACGAAACAGGTAACACATCTCATGTTCCCCGGCTCCGCGCCCAATTCAAAATTATTTTATGACGTTGAGTCTTCCGGTACCGCGCCTGAGAGGCGGGCGCCTTATGGTGATACCTATGATATCAATCGCCTTGAACGTCCGTTCTTACAGGATATGACCTATGTCTCCGACCTTGATGTGGAAACTTTTAGCCTCAGCAAGGATGCCGACTGGTATTATGTCTCCATCCGCTTGATGGGCGGCGACCCCAATCATGCGCTCGGCATTAATTATGCGGTTGAATTGGATAAAAATCGCGATGGCTTTGGCGACTTTATCATCCTTGCCCGGCCGCCTTATACTTCGGACTGGAGCACGGATCATGTGCAGGTATATGCTGATACGAATCACGATACCAGCGCCATCTCCGCAGTTCGTTCCGATGCGCCAATCACAACCGATGGCTATGATTCGTTGGTCTTCGACGGCGGGCACGGGGAGGGGGATGACCCGGACCTGGCCTGGGTGCGAATTGATGCGGGCCGGAATGCAGACGTCCAGTTTGCATTCAAAAAACCCCTGATCGGGAATATTTTTATGTTTGGTGTGCTGGCGGATGCTGGATTAAAAGATGTGGCCCAGCTTGATTATGTGGATCGTTTTACGGAGGAAGAAGCTGGATCGCCCATCCAAAATAAAAAGGATTATCCATTGAAGGCGCTCTATGCAGTTGATAATACCTGCCGTGAAGCGCATGGATTCGATGCCACAGGTTTCGAGCCCATGCTTTGTCCAAGAGAGATACCTCCGACTGCTGCTCCCCATAAAACGCAGGCGTCTTGCACAGACCCAGGACAATATTCGGACCAATCAAGTTGTGAAGCGGCGGGGTGTGCATGGAGGCAGAACGGTAGTGTGGTGGTTGCAGTCGTTTATTACTGCACCTACCCATAATATTATAAGAACTGTATAAAAACTTGATTTCCCAATAACCGTCCGCGTTTGGTGAGTGTGTAGACCTCCGAGTTCTCAAAGAACTCGGAGGTCTTGCATTCAAGCAGACCCATGTGGATAAGTTCATCTATTTCTTTTGGATACACATCTAAAAGTCCGCATCCAAATCTGGACCTGAAATCTGATTCAGCGACACCGGCCTGTACCAGCCTGAGATTATTCAACATGTACTCGGACATATCATCCTGCAAGGTTTGTTTGTGCTGGTTGACGGCGGCCGGGGAAAGCGGGAATTCGATATTCGATTTGCGGGATTCGATATCTGTAAGGCGGTCCATATAGGTTTTTATTCGTAATGCGTTTGAATAGCGGTAACCACCCGCATATCCATGCGCGCCGGCGCCGAAAGCCAGATAGGGAAGCGAGCGCCAGTACTGCAGGTTATGGCGGCAGGCAAAAAATGGATCAGAGATGAAGGATGAAGGGTGAATCATTTTTTCATCCTTGTTCTTCGCCCAATTTGATATTTCGTAATGAACATACCCGTTGATATCAAGATATTCACAAGCCCACTCATACATGTCCGCGGCGAGGTCGGGGTCCGGGAGAGGGAGCAACCCTTTGGATGACCATGCTCCAAAAGGCGTGCCGTGTTCGAGAGTCAACGCATAGGCCGAGATATGTTCAGGATGAAGTTCCAAAACCCGCTTGAGCGTGGTCTGCCAGGTTTGCATGCTTTGTTCCGGCAAACCGTAGATCAAGTCCAGGTTGAGGTTGTTGAAGCCCGCCTTCCTTGCGCTCGATACGGCCTCGATGACGGTGAAAAAATCGTGCACGCGTTCCAACATGCGCAGTTCTTCTGTGTTGGCGGATTGCACGCCGAAGCTGATGCGGTTGACGCCACCTTCGTGGATGGCGGTCAACTTTCCCGGCGAGATAGTGCCTGGGTTGGCTTCGATGCTGATCTCCGCGTCCGTGGTGAATGTGAAGGCGGCGCGTAATGCTTTCAGTATGGATTCAAATTGAGTTTCGGAAAGAAGCGAGGGAGTCCCACCTCCAAAGAAGACGGTATGCACATTGGTCCCGATGCGCTCCGCTGCCCGGCCCGCATGATGTCCAATAAATTTAATCTCATTGATTAATGCATGGGCGTAGGCGGGGATCGAATCTTCCTGACCGGCGTAGGTGTTGAAGTCGCAATAGGCGCAGCGATGTTGGCAAAATGGGATGTGGAGGTAGATCGAGGTCTCAGGCGTCATGTGTGAGGTGGTTTTTGGTAATCCAATAAAAAGGGCGATGTGGCCGGCGAGCAGCCAAGTGTGGAGTAGTGTAGCATAAACAAGAGTTCCGAGTTCTATAAAAACTCAAAGTTATACTGTTTCATCAATATCCTGGTGGAATTTTCAAGGAGAGCCATCTCATCGGCCGACGATTTTTCGGAAGCGCTGGCATGTCGCTGAGATGATGGCTTGCTCATCTACGAATCAAAAAACTCTCCAGGATTTTCATCTCGGAGAGTTCTGGTATTCAGTCTGAATTAGTTGACCACGACTACGTCACTGGCCTGCGGACCCTTGGGACCCTGTTCAACGGTGAATTCGACCTTCTGGCCTTCTTCAAGATTTTTGAAGCCATCCCCCTGGATCGCGGAGAAATGCACGAAAACATCTGCGCCTTCATCGCGGGCAAGAAAGCCGTAGCCCTTGCTGCCGTTGAACCACTTGACTGTACCTGAAATACGTTCTGACATTGTTTGCCTCCTTCGGCAAAAAAAGAAATATGGAGGACCCGGTTCTTTCGCCAGAACAGATAAAACAAAACGGCTCATGGATTTGAACCATGAGCCGATGGTAGTACTTCCAAAGCGAACTTACTGGTATCCGTAAGATATAATTTTATCATGCGCGCGCGGATGTGTCAATGAAATTTACGATTTTGCCAGGCTGAATTTATCCTTGCCGATGCGATAATTACCGTTATGCTTCAATACTTTTTCAACCAGGTCCTGCGGCACATCCACATAAGTGAATCGATCTTCGATGCGGATCTTGCCGATCGAACTGCCGGGGATATCGGCATGGTGTGCAATGGTGCCCACAATATCATTCGGGCGGACTCCATGTTCCTTGCCCTTGTTCATCTTCAAACGGATCATGCCAGCTTCATGCGACATGCGTTTGTTGCCGGCTTCGCGTCTTCCTTTGATCTGGGGCCTGCCCCGCCCAAATTCACGTTCGCCATACGGAGAGCGCTTCTCAATGACTGCATCCACTACATTGGTCACGGGACGCTGTTTCTCGCCCGCGCGGGATAGCTTCAAGGCGGCGGCGGCGACCTCCATGGGATCGTGGCCCTCTTCCACCAGACGCGCCACGATTTCACGCTCGTGCTGGAAACGTCCACGCCCAAGCCAGATCTTCATTTGCTCCAGCACCTGATCCTCACGGCGCTGATTAATTTCATTGGCGGTGGGAAGTTTTGCCAGCGTAAGCGCCTGCTTGGTCATATGTTCGATCTCACGCAAACGGCGTTTTTCACGCGGGGCGAATAACGAAATGGCAATGCCCGTCTTGCCGGCACGCCCTGTGCGTCCAATGCGGTGGACGTACACTTCGGCATCGTCGGGCAGGTGATAGTTGAAGACGTGTGAAATATCGTCAATATCCAAACCGCGCGCAGCGACATCCGTTGCAACCAATACTTTGATCTGCCCCGAACGGAATCTGCCGAGAATCTGTTCGCGTGCATTTTGCTCGAGGTCGCCATTCAAGGCTTCGGCGGGGAATCCGCGCGAAGAGAGCTGGCTGGCAAGTTGACCTGTTTCCACACGAGTGCGGACGAAGATCAACGCGCTGGTAATTGGTTCGATCTCGAAGAGGTTTGTCAGCGCAGACAACTTATCCCCTTCATGGACGAGGTAGTAGCGTTGTTCGGTCAGGGAAACGGTGAGAGTCGACTTTTTAATGGTGACAGATTGAGGGTCCCGCATGAAGCGGTCTGCGAGCGAGCGGATGCGCACGGGCAAAGTCGCGCTGAAGAGGGAAGTCTGTCGGGTGGAGGGAGTCGCAGAGAGAATTTCCTCCACAGGTTCGATGAAACCCATGTTGAGCATTTCATCGGCTTCATCCAAAACGACGGTTTTGACAGCGCTCAGGTCGAGCACTTTGCGTTCCAGCAAATCAATGATGCGGCCGGGCGTGCCCACCACAATATCCACGCCGCGTTTGAGCTGGTTGATCTGCGGTCCGTAGGGCTGCCCGCCATACACGGCCAATACGCGCACCTTAAGGTGCTTGCCGTAATCATTGATGGCAGCGGCGACTTGGACTGCAAGTTCACGCGTGGGAGCGAGCACCAGGGCCTGCGGCAGGCGTTGATTTATGTAGTTGTTGAGAATGGGGAGGGCGAAGGCGGCGGTTTTGCCTGTGCCCGTTTGAGCCTGGCCTATCACGTCCACGCCTGTCAGCATGAGCGGAATCATGCCTGTTTGAATGGCGGTTGGCGTTACATAGCCAAGTTCAGTAATGGCCTGCATCAACTCGGGACGCAGGTTTAAAGAAGTAAATTCGGTTGTCATCAGATTTCCTTTTGTCTGAATGTCATTGCGAGGACGCCAGCCCGCAGCAATCTCTTTATTGATGTGGAGATCGTCTCGTCAGGCTTAAGCCTTGCTCGCGATGGCATACATGATTATGAAATGTTCTGACAACTCCGTTTAACTTCCTTCTTGCCAACAAAGTTTGCTTTTGCAAGCAAACCCGCCCAACAAAAAAGCCCGACTCATGTAGGTGTCGGGCCATCATTTAGAGTGATCAAAACAATTTCCCAAAAAATTTGCCCTCCATTGAGAGCGGCGGGAGTATAACACAGATTATTGATTAATTCGTCATCAACACAATAGCGACCAAGGCTGAAGCGATGCCGATCCATTGGTTGCGGGTCAGGCGTTCTTTGAGGAAGATCCATGCAAGCAGGACGGTTGCGCTGGGGAAAAGGGAACTTAATACCGCAGCCACATCCAAACGGCCTGTTTGACCTGCCAGGATGAAGAATATGTTTCCTGAAATATCGAGTATTCCATTGAGTATGATCGCGGGCCAGGCGGATGCGTCCTCCACTTTCCATGCGGCCTGTATGGAAAGCATATAAACGGTAACCAGGATCATGCCTCCAAAACGCGAGATGACCATCGGCCAGACTGTTGCGCCTGCGCTGGTGGCTTCATGCATGAAAACAAAGTAAAAGCCGAATCCAATGCCTGCCAGCAGGGGCAACTTCAAATCGGAGAGATGCGCCAGGATATCCTTCACACCGCCTTCGCCCTGAGAGATCATCCAAACCGCGAAGAGCGCAAATCCAAATCCAAGAATAGTCAGGACATCAGGAAATCCCTCCTTGAAGGTGCCGACTAAAACCGGAATGGATGCCGCCAATAATGCCGAGACCGGTGCGGCGATGCTCATCAAACCGAGTGTCATGGAATGATATAGCAGCATTAAGCCCGTGGTGCCCAGCGCGCCAGCCAGCAGGGCAAGCAGCCATATTTTGAGATTTGGAGGAGGCTCACCCGAGATTTGCACCACGGCAATAAGAAGGAGAATCCCAACCACCTCGCTATAAAAAACCGCGCGATATGCGCCTGTTTTTCGCGAGGCAAGCCCGCC
>CAZEGE010000039.1:0-26937 GCA_964511765.1 uncultured Anaerolinea sp. | reverse complement strand
CTATCCCAATAATAAAAGAAGGTAAATTCATTCTCCCCTTTTTTAAGGAACCATCTGCTTTCATGCTTTTCAAGCTGGAGACAGCCTTCACTATCTCCGCCAGATGGGTTTATACTTTCGCTGTGCAATAAAGCATTTCCCTGGCTTCGAGTTTTTCCGGCTCCCAAGTATTGTCCACGCTTGTACTGACTGGCGTGTGGGATTCTGTGCAGTTTACAGGCCAGCCAGGCCCAAAAACACGTCAAGAGGAATTTGTTTCAGATCAAACCCATTGTCACATCTAAAGGACCAACCATGCAGCTTTATCCATATACCGATTCCTGGGAAGAAGATGATCCGCACGCCAATTTCAAAGCGGATGTAGCTCTTTACACTGTTGTCGATCCGCTCCCGACCCTTGAAGGGTTGAGTCGGCATACGGGCGTTCCCGTACCCTGTCTCATTCGCTATGTCCTGGTAAAGTATGCAAGCTCCAACGCCGATGCACTATTGACGATGGGTCCCTTGGTTATCCACCAAATGGAACAGCAAATTGCGACCGCCGAAGCTGAAGACAGTGATCAAGCGCGGTTGCAGGCGTACGATGCCTTGCGACAAATCGTATCCTGGCTCGGCGTTGGCATGAGAGAATAAAATGGATTAGACGATAGGAGTTCACATGATTTCATCACAAATCTGGATTATTATAGCCATCCTTGTTCTGGCAATCCTAGCCGTGCTGTCTTTTCTGGTAAGTAAGAGGAGCAATGAAAAAAGACTCACGCCCCTGGCAGGCCTTGCATTTTCTTTTATCCTGGCGGGAGTTCTTTTTGGGAATGACCGAATACTCGGCTATAGTCTCTTGGGAGTTGGGGTGATACTTGCCATTGTTGACATGTTCAATAAATTAAGGAATAAGTAATCTGACAATAATCCCGTATCCAATTTGGAATGGAAACAGCTGGACATTCAAGAACAAGTCCAATCTAAAGCAGGCTTGATTCCAGAAGAGTTGACAGACAAAGCGACAGACAAAGCGACTGTCAATGTGAACGCACCATCAATGAAGTTGACGCTTTGAATCAAAAGACCGCCAATTGGCGGTCTTTTTGGATTCCTTCGCGAACTTACTCTTTCGGCAAAATTACCACTTTACGATATGGATCTTCGCCCGTGCTTTCCGTGATCACAGCGGGGTGACCGCGCAATTCAATATGCACCACTCGGCGCTCATTGGCAGTCATCGGCTCCATGGTCACTTTGCGGCCGGTCTTGGTCACCTGGTCTGCCATGCGGTTGGCCAGTTGGCGGATCTGCTTTTCGCGGCGGGACCGATAACCTTCCACATCGATCCGCAACTGCACCCATTGCTGGGTCTGTTTGCCGACGATCAAGGAGGCAATGTGCTGCAGGGCTGTCAAGGTTTCTGCGTGACGGCCAATCAGAGCGCTGAGGTCGTCCCCGCGCACGTCCACTTGAATACTGCGGTGATCGTCAATGATGGCCTCGGAATAATTGGCGGAGACTTGCGCCTTCATGCCCAGGTAATGGATCAATTTGGAAACAACTTCTTCCGCTGTATCTAAAAGCTGGTCGCTGTCGGGTCGCTCCGCTTTTGTCACGGTGACAGGTGCTTCACCTTCAGATCTCTTTTCCTCAAGGCGAGGTTTTGCCTCCTTTGCCTTCGGCGCTGATTCTGTTTTTTTTGCAGGAGCAGGTTTACGGTTGGATCGAGGCGAGGCTTTGGACGGTTCTTTCGCGTCACGGACGGACGAATCCACTCCGGGCTGATATTCCCCGTGCGCGGAATTCACGGTCAGACGCACACGCACCTGGCGGCCGCCAAGTCCAAATAATCCCTTTGTACCCGAATCCAAGACCTCCACAGATACAGCATCGGCCGTCAAACCAAGCTGCGACAAGCCCTGTTGCAGGGCTTCTTCAACGGTTGGGGCGATGATCTCAAGCGTGGTGTGCTCGTTCATGAGGCCTCCCTACTTTTTTTTGGCAGAAGATATTTTTTTGCCGCCACCCGGCAGAAGATTGCTCCAATTGGCGCGGCCTGTTGCAGCGTATTGCACAACACCCAGGACATTGCTGATGATGAAATAAACCGCAATGCCCGATGCAAAATTTAAAGCGAACCAGCCCAGCATGAGCGGCATGTAAATGCTCATCATCTTTGTCATCTGGGCGCTTTGATCATTGGGATTGGTCGAAGCGGGCATTGTCAATTTGGATTGAATATAAGTGGTTAGCGCCACGATGATCGCAAGGGTCGGCAATGCAAAGCCGAGGATCTGAATGGATTCGGGACGACCCAGATCCATCCAAAGAAATTTGCTGTTGAGCGGAATGATATTGGCCACATTTTGGAAAGGGTAAATGGTGCGGGCAAGCTCCAGCATGCTAAACGGAGTTACGGAAAGCGCGCGCGTAATGCTTTGATATAAACCAATAATGATGGGGAATTGAATCAAAGTCGGCAGACAGGAGGCAAAAGGATTGATGCCGCGATCCTTATAAATGCGCATTTGTTCCTGTGCCAGCTTTTCCTTGTCCTTGGCATATTTCTTTTGAATATCCTGCCATTCCTTATCGCTCTGTAATTCCTGCATGGCTTGAGCACCCTTTACCTGCGAGGCATTCAAGGGCCAGGTCAATAATTTGATCAGGATGGTAAACAATATGATCGCAAAGCCAAAGGTATGCGGACCGTGTCCAAGTATGTCATAGATCCACAGTAAAAGATTGGTCATGGGTTGAATAATATAAGATTGCCACATGGGTTTGTATCCTTATTTCTCTGGTGTGAACGTCCAGGCTTGCTTGCCTGCCGCATCAAAAGCGGCCAGGGCAAATTCGGCTTGATAGGGAGCCACGAGCATCAGGTCACCTGAAACAACGGGTGTGGTGTAAATTTTACCGCCGACTATTTTTTCCCAGACGGTCTTCCCATCCCGATCCAAAGCGACGAGGGTACCCGCTTCGGTCGCAGCGTAAAGCTGGTCGTCCGCGACAAGCAGGCTCGCCACGACGGGCCCATCCGGTTGCACGGCGTCCCAGTTTTGATTCCCCGTGGCGAGGTCGAGTGAATAGATAGTACCGCCCAAATCAGCATAATAGAGGGTGTCCCCATCCAGGGCAGGTGTGCCCCAGATCCAATTATCGGCAGTGGCGATGACTTTATGAGCACCGTTCAACTGAATAAATTCAATGGTGGATGCGAAAGAGCCGACATACACGCCGTCTTTTCCAACGACAGGGCTGCCGGGAGCCGCGCCGCCGATATTGATCGGGTCTTTCAGCGAGCCATTAAGTAGATCAAGGACATGGAAGTGGTGGTCCAGGGAGGTGATATAAAGAGACGTACCGTCTGTCGAAGGCTTTGAC
The DNA here is from genome assembly GCA_964511765.1 of uncultured Anaerolinea sp. GTDB lineage: Bacteria > Chloroflexota > Anaerolineae > Anaerolineales > Villigracilaceae > Villigracilis. Next base: position 23,565 of record CAZEGE010000039.1, on the reverse strand, counting down.
CATAAGGCGCCGCCCAATTCAATCGGATCTGCGGCCTGTTTGCCTTTCAAATCCAGAATATAAAGAAAGCCATCCGTATTGGGGGCATAAATTTTGTCATTCAGGACGAGAGGTGAAGCGAGCCAGGCGCCTTTTGCCCCCATAAAAGCTTCGCTCCAGTTTTCCCGGCCTGTTTCAGGATTCAGGCTGACGAAGAGATGATTGGAACCGGCGCTCCCGATCAGCAATTGACCATCGTCGGTCAGGACAGGGGAGGCATAAAATACCTGTTTGCTATTGGATGCAGCGGGATAACGCCAGACTTCCTGCCCATTTTTCAAGTCCACAGCATAGACAAAGGTGCCGCTGGACATATAGGCGCGATCCGCATCTGCCGCGAGGCCGGGCCAATTGGTTGAGATTCCCGCGCTGCTGCAGGCGCTGAGAATGATTGCGCCGAAGGCCAGCAGGAAAATTAACAACAATCGTTTTGTTTTCAAATTCATATTACTCCTAGCTTGTCATAACCGTCATTCGATATGACGATGTTTTGGTTAGGGAACCGGGTCGTACCCACCAGGGTTAAAGGGATTGCAGCGTAAGACGCGCCAGGCTGCCATCAGCGAACCTTTCAGCGCGCCGTGTTTATAAACAGCCTGATAACCATAATGGGAACAGGATGGATAAAAACGGCAGGTATTGGCGGGCAGACCGGGCGATACCACCATTTGATATAAACGGATCAAAGCCAGCACAGCGATGCGCGGCCAGTTGGCCGCTTTGCGGGGCATATCGTGCAAGCGCGGCTCATGAGAATAATCATGGAGATGGAATTGATTTTCAGGATTCATCCGCAGGGAGGATTTTTGCACGTCGAAGGAGGTGATAAAGTGCGGCGCGGGTATCTGTCAAAGAGGCAGTCACGAGCGCGGGTCTGGCGATCAGGATCAGGTCGCAGCCTGGGGCGAGTGAGGGAAGCAGGGGCCGCATGGCTTCGCGTAAGAGTCGCTTGGCCCGGTTGCGGTGGACGGCGGTCCCGGTTGTCTTTCCTGCGGCCACCCCCACGCGAACGTGGGGAGTTGTCTTCTCACCGGCCTGGATTACTAACACAACAAGCGGATGGGCATAGGACTTGCCTGTTCGCCGCACCCGCTGGAAATCTTCGGATCGGGACAGTCGAAATTTTCTCTGCACCCGCGCCTCTATTGAGATCTCCGCATCAAAACGCGGGGAGACCTACCAACGAGTCCGCTTGACGTGTTCGTTGGATTTTACTGCGAGTCTGGAACGGCCCCTAAGGCGGCGGCGCTTGAGCACTGCGCGGCCATCAGCCGTGGACATGCGTTTGCGGAATCCATGCACGCGCACGCGGCGGCGGATCTTGGGTTGATATGTTCGCTTAGGCATTCGAATTTACTTCCTTATTTCGTAAAAGATGATTGCACTTACCCCCAAATGGGGTTGGCATACTTGGGTTAGACTGGCGCAGTATTATACCGCGATGATTCCGATTTGGTCAATTTGAATCTGGGGCAATATTCAAGATCTGTCAGGCCTGGATTGCAAAATATTTATCCCAAATTCCCTGTTTTACCGAACCTTCAATGAATGAAGCTTCAAAAGCAAAGCGATTACAGGTTTTAATATCCTCCAGGCTCATGCCTAAAACCTCGTGCGCAATGCGATATTCGTTATTGACGTTCGTATTCAAAACCTCGGGATCATCCGAATTAATGGTTACGCGCACACCGAGATCGAATAATTTTTTAAGCGGATGCGCCTCAATCGTCGGCACGGAATTGGTGAGGTAATTGCTCCATGGATTTACCTCCAGGGTAATCCCCTTTTCTTTTATCAATTCCACAGCACTCATATCCTCAATGCAATGGATGCCATGGCCGATGCGGTCAGGCTGAAAAGCCTGGATGGTATCCATGACTGCCGAAGCGGGAGTATCCTCCCCGGAATGAATTGTGATTTTCAAACCTGCCTCCCTTGCTTTCAGCATGGGCATTACAAAGTCGCTCATGGGGTAAAGCAATTCACCATCGGCGAGGTCAACGGCCTGGATGTGTTTTTTATGACCAATCGCCCAATCCACGGTTTTGACGCATGACTCAGGACCCATGCCGCGCGAGGTGATGACAATGATCCCGATTGCCATATCGAATTCCCCTTCAGCGCGTTCCTTTGCGCGCAGTAAACCATCAAGGCAGGCGTCCCAATCCAGGTTATGACCATGAAACGCCCAATCCGGCGAAAAGCGGACTTCAGAAAGTTTTATGTTTTGCCTGGCAGAATCTTCAAACAATTCCCATGCAATGCGTTCGAAGACGGCCGGCGAGGTAATGCTGTTCTGAAAGATCGCAAAGGCCTCCAGCACGGCATGCAGGTCACGCAACTGGTCGTGGATTTTAACATGCCTGTCCAATTCACTGACTTCATATGAAGGCAGTATCAAATGGTATTCACGCGCAATGTCGATCAGGGTCTGCGTACGTATCGCACCCTCGAGATGGCAGTGGATTTCGGTCTTCGGGATGTCGTTGTATTTCGGGTCGAAGTTTTTCATGGGGTCTGGTTTCCGGGGGTTGCCCTGTATTACCCTGCAGGTCTCCTTTGACCTAGGGGGCCAGCATACGGTCTGAATTAACTCGCAGAGTTGAGAACGATTCAGTCATGTGACGGGTCTCCGATCCCCCAATCATAAATCAAAAAAATGGAGTCCGGACTGGTAATCCGGACTCCATTTTTTGGCGCCCTTATGTTATTTGGTCTTGATAGTAATGGACTTTGGACGAACTTCCTCCGCCTTGGGAAGCGTAATGGTAAGGATGCCATTCTCGAACTCGGCCCTGGCTTTATCCGCGATCACGTCCGTAGGCAGGGCGATCGTACGCTCAAAAGCACCCCAACGTTGCTCGCGAAGATGATAGGCCTTCTCCTTCACCTCTTCCTTTTCCTTGACCTCGCCCTTGATGGTAAGCACTTCACCGGTAACGTTGATCTGCACCTCATCGGTCTTGGCGCCGGGGATGGCGGCCTTCACGACGATCTCGTTGTCGGTCTGGTACATATCCACGGCGGGCATCGACCAATTCCCGTTGCCCAGTCGTAACGGCCGCGTGAATGCGTCGTCAAAGAGGTGATCCATGGCTTCGCGCAAGGTCATCATTTCCCGGGCAGGCTCCCAACGAATTAAGTTTGACATAGATACCTCCTTTTGGTTTAATCCTACACGCTTAATTTAAAACGCCTGCGTTAAAAAAACGCAGGCGTTTTGTACTCATTGTGTTAGAAATTTCAGGCTATTCTTTGGCGCGTTTATAATCCACGAAACGGTACCCCACACCGCGTTCGGTGAGGATGTACTGCGGGTCGGCAGGGTCCTTCTCCAGTTTCTGACGCAGGTAATTAATATAAAGGCGCACATAATGCGGCTCATCGCGATACTCATAGCCCCAAACTTTTTGGAGCAATTGATCATGCGAGACCACCCAGCCTGCATTTTGCACGAGGTGGAAAAGCAGGCGATATTCCGTGGGGCGTAGTTTGACAAGTTTGCCTTCAAGCCAGATCTCGCGGCGGTCAAAATCTATTTTGAGACGTCTGTCGATTTCGAGCAGGCCGTGCATGGAACCGCTGACTCCCTCGGTGCGGCGCAGGACCGCTTTGATCCGGCTGACGAGTTCGCGCGGGCTGAACGGCTTGGTGATGTAATCATCCGCGCCGCCCTCCAGGCCACGCACTCGGTCGTCCTCCTCGCCCTTGGCGGTCAGCATGATGACGGGCACGTTGCTAAACTCACGCACGGTTTCCAGCACTTCGAAGCCATCCAGGTCGGGCATCATCACATCCAGCAGGATGAGGTCCGGCGTAACGTCGCGCATTTTTTGAATGGCCTGCTTGCCATTAAACGCTTCGTTTACCTGGAAACCGTCATGTTCCAGGTTCATCCGAATGAAGCGTACCATGCGCTCTTCATCATCCACTACGAGAATACGGCGACGTTCCAAAGAATCAGGCATGTTTACTCCCTTACGAATCCGATGATCTTTTCTTCCTGCTCATCTTCGAGTATCTCAATGAAATTTATCCTGGTGATCGGCCAGATCACTTTAACGACATTGTTGTCGATATAATTCAGATCCTTGCCGTCCCTCTGGCGGGGATTCTTCACAAGGATGAAGTTGTCGGTCGGCTTGGGAAGTTCGTCCACTTCCCCTGTCACTGAAGCCTCGCCAGCAACGTGCAAAATAATCGTATATGCCATAATTAACTCACTTTCCCTGGTTATTATTTACCAGGATTTGTATTTTCATTTTTCCAAGTGCAACAATATCGCCATGATGGATGGATTGCTCAACATTGGGGGAGATCCGCTTTCCATTCACGTACGTGCCATTGGCTGAACCGAGGTCCATGATGATGATGCGGGCGCCTTCCCTCCTAATGACTGCATGAAGACGCGATACGCCTGCGGCGAAAGCTTGAGAGGTCGAAAGGTCAATATCCGGCATGATAGGCTGGCCTTCGCTGATACGGCCAATCGTAAATTCATTTCGCACCGCAAGCGGCAGGACCTGACCAGTGTCAAGCAGATGAAGGCTTCCCCATGCATTACTGCCTCCGAAGGGAAGATATTGATCATCTGAAGAGTTATTCATAATATTTCTTTGGGTGACCTGGGAATCCTTGTCCTTCATTTGAGCGCCACATTCTGCGCAAAAGATTGCGCCTGTCATGTTGACCTCTTTGCAATGGGGACAAACGATCATCCTGCCTTCTCCTTTGCGCCGCTCAATAAAAGCGCGCGGGTGCTATATTTTATATCCTTGTTGCCTGCGAGACTCCAGGCATGCTTTTTTTCCAGATTGTCAGCTTCGAATAATGCGGTCTTTGCCAGGGAACGCTTGCCTTGTGACAACAGATGCGTAGCCAGGTTTTGCAGGTGACGCACCGCCTCATCATATTGACCCGCATCCGCCGCTGTGCGGGCGCGCTCCTGCATTCGATATAAGTTGAGCAGCGAAAGGGCGTTCAGGATTTGGGGCGGAGGCGGTGCGGTCGATGAATTTTGCATAATCTTGCGGGTAAGTTTCAAACGGATGGGGGGAACGGGTATGGGTCTGGCGGTGATCAAGGTCCTCATGAAACCGTCAAGAAGTGTAACCGTGTCGCCATCCAGCATGCCCGGACCGACAAGAAATTCAAATAATACCTGCAATGAAGTTTCCTGCAAAATAGGTCCAAGATGTATGGGAGATTCGACTTCGACCGAACCGCCTTCAGGCTGCAGGCGAAACGCATAATTGATCTTGATATGCTCCTGCTCCTTGAATTCAAGAAGTACATCGTCTGCATAGGTACTGACCAGGGTCTTAAATTTATCAACGAGCAGGCGCTCAATATCCCTTGGTTTTGAGATGTAGGCGGATGAACCGCCAGTTTTGGCCGCAAGGGCGTCCAAAAATATATCGTTCCATTCGTGTCCGATGCCCATGCCTGTGATGCCTATATTTTGGGCTGCGGCTTCCTCGGCAAGTTTCAAGCACGCCCCTTCATCGCCGTAGGTCTTTCCATCCGTTAGAAGGATAATATGGTTCACACGCTGGGGATCCAAAGTGCGGCGAATCTCTTTTACGCCCGCCTCCAAGCCGGAATAGATCTCGGTGGCGCCAGATACCTGCATCATTTGAATACGCCCCTCATGCTTCTTTTTATCACGATCGAGCGAAGCAGGGACGATGACTTCAGCAAAGTCACTAAAGGCCACAATGCTCAATACATCCTGCGGGCGCAAACTGTGCAGCAGTTGAATGGCCGTGGCTTTTACAATATCGAACTTATCCCCCTGCATGGATGTGGAACGGTCCAGGATCAGGCAAAGATTAAGGGGCGGGGAGACAAGTTTGGCCTTTGTTTTTTGTTCGCGCGGACCCACTTCAAGCAGTGCATAGACCAGCTGCGGTTCACCCAACTGTACGAGGTTGGGACGACTGAAGCTTACCTCGTGTTTTACAACGCGATTAACTTCAATTTCAGGGAGAAGGGTTGCATCGTATAATTTCCGACGCGTGGGATTCGAAAGCACTTCGTAGGCTTGCTGTGTATCAAGAAATAGCTCAGTCTCACCGGCGGCCACGTTCTTATCCGGGTGCAGGCGCTGTGCCGCTCCAAAGTAAGCCCGCTTAATCTCCTCCTGCGATGCATCACGAAGGATGCCCAGAATTTCATAATAATCCGGCTTGCTTGACGACATGCTCATCCAATCAATTGCGCGAGGATGACCGTAATATTATCGGGACCACCGGCGACATTGGCAGCTTCGACCAAATTATGACAAGCGCGATGCAGGTTGGGCGCTTCGGTCACGATGCGGATTATGTCATTCTCGCTGATCACACCCCACAGACCGTCGCTACAGATCATCAAGATGCTGCTGTTCGGAAATGGGATGGTAAAAATATCGGCTTCCAGAGATTCTCCCTGGCCCAACGCACGGATCAAGACGTTCCGATGGGGAAAACTTACAGCCTGCTCCTTGCTAAGGTGGCCAAGTTCTTCCAGTCGTTTGACCAGTGAATGGTCGCGTGTGATCGGTTCAATTCTCCCGTCCAGGTAAATGGAGTAAGCGCGGCTGTCACCCACGTGTGCAATCGTCACCTGGTCTCCCAACACCAACGCGGCGGTGACCGTAGTGCCGCTGCCAGGCGCTTCACGCTGGACGTATTGATGAGCCTCCATAATGGAGGCTTCCATCACTTCCTGCAGGGAATCCTGAAGGGTCTGAGTGGGCAGATTGTAAAAATAGGAATGGAATTTTTTAGTGATGTTGCCGCCCATGATGCGAATGGCGGCATTGCTTGCCACTTCCCCAAACTGATGTCCGCCCATGCCGTCAGCCACAATGTATAAACCGAATGGGACGTTTTCGGCGCTTCCCGCAATGGTGGAGGTAAGTGCAAGCACGCTGTCTTCATTATGTTCACGTTGTTTACCGACGGATTGTCCCACGCCGGCAACCAATTGTTTGACACCATATTTGACATTCTGGTTTGCGATTATGGAATTGATCTTCTGATCCAAAAGCGGGGCGGTGATGGTCATATCGATCTGCTTCTGTTTTACGGACTCTTTTTTATTACCAAATAGTTTTCGAAAAAATCCAGCCACGAGAACTCCTTTTAGGCAAACAGAGCATAGACATGATGGTCTGTTGAACCGAAATATATAATATCGTCGAATACGATCGGCGAACCTGTGATGGCGGCCTGTGATTCGAATTTCCAACGCAAACGGCCTGTCCGATATTCCAGACAATACATACTGCCATCCACGGATCCGCAATAAATCGAATCCTTATAAACGGCCGGCGAACTGCTCACCTGGTTATCCGTGCGGAAACGCCAAACCTCCTTGGAGGTACGGATATCAATACAATAGATAAATCCATCCGCCGCGCCGATAAAAATCAGATCATCCGCGATCGCAGGAGATGAGACCGAACCCTTGCCCAGGCGGAATTTCCAGATTGTCCACCCGTTTTTGGCATCCAGTGCATAAAGGTTTCCATCCAGCGAGGCGGCGTAAACAGCCCCTCCTTTATTGACCGGAGAGGAGGTGATCGAACGTTTTGCCTGAAAACGCCATTTCATCTCGCCGTGAAAATCGAGCGCATACATGGAACCGGCTTCTGTTCCAAAATAAATCAATTCATTGGCCACCAGCGGAGTGGAGTGGATCGGCCCATCGGCTGAAAATTTCCAGACTGCACGGCTTGAATTCACATTGACGGCATGCAGGTACTGATCATCCGATCCGAAGAAAATATGCCCATCTGCAAATCGGGGGGAGGAGTAAATTTTTCCTTCTGTAAAATAAGTCCATACCACATTGCCTGAACGCGCACTGATGACATGTAAACGCTGGTCTTCCGAACAGAAAAATACATTATTGTCATAAACCAAAGGACGGGAAACGATGCCGCCCTCCGTCGGGTATTTCCACTGAAATTGTCCATCCACCGCATTCAGGGCATACAGGTTGTTATCATAACATCCGATGAACAAATTGTCCTGATGCAGGAACGGCGTGCCGCGAATCTCGTCCTCACATTTAAAGGACCATAACGGTTTAACTCCGCCGCTCGAAACAGGCAGCGCATATGTGATCTTGGAGAGCACCCCGGTTTTACGCGCAACGTTCATCAATGCTTCTTTCATGTCCGTAACACTGGCGAATCGATCTGTGGGGGTATATTGCAAAGCCGTCTTCACCACCGCCTCAAATTCCACTGAAATATTGGGGTTGATGCGCCGCACCGGGCGCTCTGCAAAGGAAAACGGGGGCTCCAGACGCGGGTCGCGGCGCGTAACTGCATGGTGCAAAGTGGCGCCCATCGAATAAAGATCCGCAAGCGGCGTGGCTTCACCGCGATACTGTTCAGGGGGAGAATATCCCTCCGTGCCTATCATCGTCCCTTTTTGCCCGGTCTGGAAGGTCTTGGCGATGCCAAAATCCACCAGCACCACATTCCCATTATGATTGATCATCACATTCGACGGCTTCATATCGCGAAAAATGATCGGATCCGGTTTGTGCCCATGCAGATACTCCAGCACATCGCACAGCTGGATCGCCCAACTGATGACCTGGTCCTCGGGCAGGAATCCATTCGCATCGCCGATCACAGATTCAAGGTCTTTCCCGTGAATAAACTCCAAAACGAGGTATGAACGATTGTCCTCTGAAAAATAATCGTAAATACGCGGGATGGCGGGATGATTGAGCGTGGCAAGCATGTTCGCTTCACGCTCGAAATTTTGCACAATTGTCTGGCGTATCAGCGGATCAGGAGCAAGATTGATCATCTCCTTGACCGCCACCAACTTCACGACATTGGGAAAATGCAGATCGCGGGCGCGATAAACCGAGCCCATACCGCCCACGCCAATTACATCCTGAATGGTGTAACGCTTAATCAGCGTCACGCCCGACGGCAATTGCTGGCGAGGGGGCGTTTGGTCTCCTGGTCCAATGGGTGAGGTAATATTTTTTGTTTCCAGATAAAACTCCTGCCTATCCGCAAGTAGGTGGATGAATTATAGTGTGCAGTGAAGGGAATTGCAAATGCCGGGCAATTGCGTTTCTATCGACGAACAGGCTTGCAGGAAAACCATTTTTACGGCACAATCACAACGGTGAAAATTCTGGCAGTAAGCGATCAGGTCGTAGACCGTATATACACCCTCGTCCCAGGCGGGCATTTTAAGGGAATAGAAATCCTCCTGGGATGCGGCGATTTGCCTTATTCATACCTGGAATATCTCGTTACTGTGCTGAACGTGCAGATGTGCTATGTGCCGGGCAATCACGACCCTCGATATAATCTGGCGGATAAGCGCTCAAGGGCCGAAGGCGGTTCAAACCTGGACCTGAAAACTGCGCGCCGCAAAAATATTTTGATCGGCGGCTTTGGCGGCTGCATCCGCTACCGGCCCGACGGGGTTAACCAATACACCCAGTCCGAAGCCTACCTGCGGGCTTTTCGCATGCTTCCAAGATTACTGCTGAATCGCATTAAACATGGCCGCGCTATGGATATCCTGATCAGCCACTCGCCGCCTTTCAAAATTCATGATGATCTCGACACGGCGCACAATGGCCTGAAAGCGCTGAACTGGCTGATCCGCATTGCCCAACCGCGCTTTCACCTGCACGGGCACACCCATTTTTACAAAAATAACCTGGAAGTCCAGGAGAGCATGGCCGGCACAACAAAAATTATCAATGTTTATCCTTATAAAATCGTGGAAGTATAATCATAAGTGAGTTATCAAAATGTCAGACATACATCATGAACGCGCACGGGCAGACTTTAGCAGAGCGCGTTTTAAATCCTTCATCAACCAGGTATTCTCCGTAGTCGCCGGCAAGCACACCACCACCCTGCTGTCTTACGACGAGATCAAGGAGAAACTACGCATTGGCGGTCCGATCTATCGGGGGGTAAAAACCGTCCGTGTGGATCAGATTGCGGGGAGTCTGAACCGTTATCATGAATTTGACCGCGCCTTCCTCCCCAAGGAAGACCAACTCGCCAGCCGCTGGCAAAAAGTCGACCGCGCTTTTTATCGGGATATTAATCTTCCGCCTGTCGTGCTTTATAAAGTAGGCGATGTCTATTTCGTCGTGGATGGACATCACCGCGTGTCAGTGGCGCGCGAACAGGGACAGAAATTCATCGAAGCCGAAGTGCGCGAATGCGCCACGCGTGTCAATATCACGGCGAATATCAGACCTGAAGACCTACAAATCCTCGGCGCAAAGGTTGATTTTCTGGAGCGCACCGCTTTGGATTCCCTGCGCCCGCATGCGAAGATAAAAACCACCATCCCGGACGGATTCACACGCATGCTCGAGCACATCGCCGTGCATCGTTATTTTATGGGGATCGACCTCAAGCGCGACATCTCCGAAGAGGAAGCCGTGACGCATTGGTACGATATGGTTTACATGCCGATCATCAAGATCATCCAGGAGAGCGGCATCTTAAAGGAATTCCCCGATAAAACCGAAGGCGATCTGTACCTGTGGACGCTCGACCATCAACATTATTTATCCAGGGTGGAAGGCCTGCCGCTTCAATCGCCAGAAACAGCCGCCAAACAATTCATCGAAGAAAACGAGTAGATACATGACCAATCTTCACCCGCTTGCCGGGGTCTATGCTGCCGCAGTGACACCCATAAAACCCGATTCATCCCTGGACCTCGAAGCTATTCCCATGCTTTTACGTTTCCTCGCCTCGCGCGGATGCCACGGCGCCCTGCTCTTCGGCACCACCGGCGAGGGACCCTCCTTCTCTCCCAGGGAACGCGAGGTCTTGATGCGCTCTGCGCGTGTCTATCGTCAGCAACTGCCCGGGTTTAAATTACTGGCAGGCACAGGCACACCCAGTCTTTCGGAATCCATTGAACTCACCAAATTAGCCTTCGAGCTCGGTTACGACGGTGTGGTTGTTCTGCCGCCCTATTACTTCCGCAAAGCGACGGATGAGGGCCTGTTCAATTGGTTCAGTGAATTGATCATAAAAGCCGTGCCAGCCGATAAATATTTACTGGGTTATCACATCCCCGTTATGACAGGCATTGGCTTCTCACTGGATTTGCTCGCCCGATTAAAAGAGAAATTCCCCGCTCAATTCGCTGGCATCAAGGATTCATCGCATGATGAAAATTTTTCAATTGAACTCGGCAAACGCTTTGGCAATGACCTGCTCGTTTTAAATGGAACAGATTCATACTTCCAGCACGCCTTGAAAAATCACGCGCAGGGAGCCATCACTGCGCCTGCGAATTTGATCTCCGAAAACCTGCGCCAAATTTGGGATTTATTCCAGGAAGGCAAGGACCCATCCAGGATTCAGGAGAAGGTCACCGAGCAAAGAAATTTACTGGAGAGATATTCGCCCATCGCCCCGATCTTAAAAGAACTGTTGCATAAAATCCATGACCTGCCGCGCTGGTCGGTGAGACTGCCGTTGGAAGAGGCGGATGAAAAAATATTGGCGGAAGTCCTGGCTGAATTTTCAGCAACGATCAATTAAATGACCACCTGGCGATTACTTACCACTCCCCCAGCCAGCGGCGCGCGGAATATGGCCGTGGACGAAGCCATTCTTGAACATATTCACCGCGGGGAAGCTCAACCTACTTTGCGTTTATATGCGTGGGAACCGGCCTGCCTGTCTTTGGGTCATGCGCAGCCTTTTGCAGATGTGGACATGGCGCGCTTGAAAGCAAACGGTTGGGGGCTTGTCCGCCGCGTGACAGGCGGACGGGCCATCCTGCATACGGATGAATTGACTTACTCCGTCATCGGCAGCGCGGAAGAACCTGCCCTGGCAGGAAGTATTTTAGAATCTTATAACCGTCTCGCACAGGCTTTATTATTTGCAATTCGCGACCTGGGTTTGACCGTTGAAATGAAAGAACATACGCCTGCCGCAGGACCTGCCGCCCAAAACTTAAATCCCGTTTGTTTTGAAGTGCCCTCCACCTACGAAATCACAGTGGACGGAAAAAAGTTGATCGGCTCGGCGCAGGCGCGCAAGAAGGAAGGTGTATTGCAGCATGGATCCCTTCCGCTAACGGGCGACTTGACTCGTATTTGTCAGGCTTTGGTATTCAGGGATGAAGCTGCAAGGGAGAATGCAGCGCGCAGGTTATTGGCGCGCGCAGCGACGGTTAAGTCCGCTTTAGGTTTGGAAACGGATTGGGAAACGGCAGCCCAGGCTTTCGTCCGAGGGTTTGAGGCGCAGTTGGGGATCCGCTTACAGCGCGGGAAAATGTCCCCATCCGAATCCGTAAGAGCTGAAGAATTAGTCCGGGAAAAATATGCAAACCCGGCCTGGACGGAGCGGATATGAAAAATTTTCTTATCTACGGTTCCTATGGTTATACGGGGACTCTGATCGTCGAGCAGGCGGTCAAGCAGGGATTGCGGCCGCTGCTTGCAGGGCGCGATGAAAACCAATTGCGCTCACAAGCGGAAAAATTTGGCCTGGAATATCGCGCTTTTCCGTTGGAGAACACCGCCGCGCTTGATTCGGCTTTGCGAGAAGTGGAGGCGGTCCTGCATTGCGCAGGCCCGTTCGTGTTGACCTTTCGTCAAATGGCGGAGGCCTGCATTCGCAATAAAAAACATTACGTGGATATCAGCGGCGAGATTGAAGGCTTTGAAGCGCTGGCGGAAATGGACGAAGACGCCAAAAGCGCCGGCGTGATGTTGCTGCCAGGCGGCGGATTTGACGTGGTGCCATCGGATTGTTTAAGCGCTTATGTTGCAGGAAAACTGGCAGGTGGGACTCACCTTGAACTTTATATAAAAAGCATTGGCAGCGGAGTCTCACGCGGCACGGCCCGCTCCGGGATTGAGAACAGTCACAGGCAGGGACGCATCCGCCGTGAGGGAAAGATCATCAGCGTGCCAAATCTATGGGACAGCAAAGATATTGACTTTGGGCGCGGACCCACCCGCCTTGTTTCAGTGGGCTGGGGCGACGTCAGCACGGCATATCACAGCACAGGCATTCCAAACGTGACCGTGTACATGGGTTTCCCGCCCGCAATGATCAATATGATGCGCCTCACGCGTTTTGCCGGGCCATTGCTTTACACGCGCACAGCCAGGAATTTCATCAAGCGGCTGATCGGAAAATTCCTGCCGCCAGGCCCTTCACGCAGACAAAATGAAAATGGATTTAGCCTGTTGATCGCCGAAGTGCGTGATGGCGGGCAGATGGTGCGCGCGAAATTACAGACTCCCGAAGCCTATCACCTGACCGCGCTTACCTCAGTGGAAATCATGAAACGCATCCTCGCTTCAGATTATCAACCCGGTTTCCAGACCCCAAGCAAGGCTTACGGCGCAGATTTTATATTACAATTTTCAGGAGTGACGAGAAAAGATTTGTAAGAGGTGAACCTTGAAAGAAATTCTTTTCAGAGCCCTGGCGATCAGCGTTGCCGCATGTACAGCGCCGCCTGCTCAGGATATTTCCCCAACCGAAACGATAATCATAAATCCACAAACCGAAACGGAAACAATTACTACACAACCAACCGAGGAGGTCGTCATGTCATTTGAAATCACAAGCCCCGCTTTCGCGAACGCAGAACAGATCCCAGCCGAATACTCCTGCAAGGGCCGCAATATTTCCCCGGCCCTGACCTGGAACGAGCCGCCTGCCGCAGCACAAAGTTTCGCCCTCATTATGGATGATCCCGACGCGCCGATGGGAACCTGGGTACATTGGGTCATCTTTAACATCCCCGCCTCAACCCGTAACCTGAAGGAGGGCACGCCCACCGATGCCAAGCTCAGCGACGGAAGCCTGCAAGGAAGAACATCCGCGGGTTCAAATGGCTATCATGGCCCCTGTCCGCCCTCCGGCACACATCGGTATTTCTTTAAACTTTACGCCTTGGATACGATGCTCGATCTATCCTCCAAAGCCGATAAAAAAGAAGTGCTGGCCGCGATGGAGAGTCACATCCTTGCCAATGCGGAATTGATGGGAACATTCAGCCATTAGTTTGGATGATATTTCGGCGCAGACCGAGAATAACCCTATGGGCGGGTCAGGAGCAATTTTGAGCCCGGGAACACTATTGAGATTGCTTATAAAAGTGATCACATATTGAGAAAATAAAAGTCCAGTGATTATGCTGGACCTTTACTACGGCTTTTTATAGATTTTATGCATTCCTACACGTCTAAAAAAGCAGATTTTTTCTCCATCGTCCGTTTCATCGTAGTGAAATGTAAAACACAAATTAATTTTCACATGTCCCTCCCATACATTGTTGTGTCCTTGCATTTGTTTTATTCGAAATTTCTGAAACAATTCGACATTTCCTTGTAATGCTAACATCAAATAAGGAAATGCTTCTTTTACTTCTCTTTTTTCATCCTCCTCAAGATCGTCAAAATCTTCGTGGAATTGTGGTGTGCGACGAAATTTCATTTACTCCCCCAAAGTGTTGAGAAATTCCTCCATTGAGTCAAATGTCTCAAAGTTTCCCGCATCAATATATTCGTCAACTTTGCGCTCACCAACCTGCCACTCATCCGTCCAGTACCAAGCTTGGCTTAAGTCTATGTATACAGTTTCACCGCTAGGGTGAACAAAGACCTCTTCGGACTCGAAAGGATATTGAAAAAAAGCTGCGGTTCCAGTATTTCGAAAATCCAATGGAACTATGATTCTCTTTGCACCGCTTGTTACATCAGCCAGCATCTTCATTATCCTTTCTCTGCTCAAATCTTTCCAAGTTATTTGTCATTACCTCAATAAATTTCTTCATGTTATCAGGTGTAACAACGATTTTCGCAATAGGTCTTATGGAAAATTCATCAGGTATTTCATCAGCCGACTCGGCTACAATTGTTGGAGGTGTCAGATGTCCAAAAAAGATGTAAAACTCCGATTCGCCGCCATGAGTAACCAATAAGTGGTTGGCGTAAAGCGTAGGAAGCTCATTCGCTGAGTCCCAAACTAGACGAACAACTTTTCCTTCACGCTTTGCTTTTGTCGGCTTGTTCTCTTCCATCTTTTATATTTCCTCGCTATTATTATACAGCAAATTTGTATAATCCTTAGATTACAATAGAGTTAGAATCCTTTCTAACTTTTCTAACCACAGTGGATTTCTAATGCACTTCTGAACTCTGCCGCAAACTCCCTCGCCGCCTCAACCGGCTTTTCACTCTCCCCAATCGTTTTCACACATGCCGAACTGACAATGACTCCATCCACCAGCCTCGCTGGGCAAAAGCCGCTCGCTCAGCATATGGAAGCCCTGCGGGCTGATAAGCCAGTCGGCTTCTAGCCGACTTCCACAGACTGAGGCAGGGATTTATCCCGCCGTTTTATTTCAGAGCCTCCCGAAAATTCCTCGCAAATTCCCTCGCCGCCTCAACTGGATTTTCACTCCCACCAATCGTCTTCACACACGCCGAACCCACAATGACTCCATCCGCCAGCGCGCCGACTTGTGCCGCTTGCTCGGGCGTGCCGATTCCAAATCCCACGCACACTGGCGCGGACGTGTGCTCTCGCACGCGGGCAATCAAATCGCCAAGTCCCTCTGAGATGGACGAGCGCGCGCCTGTCACACCTGTGACCGAAACCAAATAAATAAACCCTTTCGCATTTCTGGCAATCGCTTCCATGCGTTTATTGGGCGATGTCGGCGCAAGCATTTGGATCAACGGCATATCCCCCACCAAGGCTTCGAACTCACCTGCTTCTTCCAATGGGAGGTCAGGGATGATAAATCCATCCGCACCTGCTTCACGCGCATCGCGGACAAATGCCTCCAGTCCATACGCCAGCATGGGGTTGAAATATCCCATCAGAATCAACGGGATGGTCACGCCGCGGCTGCGTAATTCGGCAACCGCCGCAAGTGACTTCTTGATCGTGATTCCTTTTTCCAGCGCGACTTGAGTCGCCTTTTGAATCACAGGTCCATCGGCCAGCGGATCGGAGAAGGACAAGCCCACTTCGATCAAGTCCGCGCCGTTTTCCGCGAGCGCCTCGATCACGTCAATGGACGTTTCCAGATCAGGGTAGCCCAGCGGGAAATAGGGCATAAAGATCGGTTTATTTTTGAAGGCGTTTTTGATTCTGTTCATAATAATTCCTGTTCTTAATCGATCCGCTGGTTGAGTAGCCTGAGGCGATAGCCGAAGGCGTATCGAAACCAGCAAGTAAGCAAAGTAATTCTTGTTATACAGAGTTTGCAGGTTGCTGGTGGTTGAGTAGTCCCGCGAAACCATGCGGGACTACTCAACCACCGATGTATTTACAAATTCATTCCCAATTCCTTTATCACCGTATTCAAATCCTTGTCCCCACGCCCAGATAAATTGACCAGGATCACCTGATCCTTCTTCATCTTCGGCGCGCGCTTGATGACCTCTGCCACGGCATGGGACGACTCCAGCGCAGGGATAATCCCCTCGGTGTGACACAGGATCTGGAAGGCACTCAATGCTTCTACATCGGTTGCGGATGTGTAAAAGGCGCGCTCGTTATATCTCAGCATGGCGTGCTCTGGACCGACTGCCGCATAATCCAATCCCGCTGAGACCGAATGCGTTTCTGCAATTTGTCCATCTTCATCCTGCAAGACAAAAGTTCTCGTTCCGTGAATCACACCCACACGCCCCTTCGACGGGTCGCCGAATCGCGCGGCGTGTTTACCCGAAGCGATTCCACTGCCGCCCGCTTCGACGCCGATCAACTCAACCTGCCCATCGTCCACAAATCCGCTGAAGACACCGATCGCGTTCGACCCGCCGCCCACACAGGCGATGACCGTATCGGGCAGGCGTCCCACATCACGCAGCATTTGCTCACGGGCTTCGATCCCGATCACCGATTGAAACTCGCGCACAATGGTCGGGTACGGATGCGGTCCCAGCGCCGAGCCCAATAAATAATGCGTGTCGCGCACATTCGTCACCCAATCGCGGATCGCTTCGTTGATGGCGTCTTTTAATGTTTGCGTGCCCGACGTTACCGGTCGCACTTCCGCGCCGAGCAACTTCATGCGAAAGACATTCGGCTCCTGCCGTGCGATGTCGACCACGCCCATGTACACCACGCAATCGAGTCCCAGCAATGCGGCGGCAGTGGCAGATGCCACGCCGTGCTGCCCCGCGCCGGTCTCCGCCACAATGCGTTTTTTGCCCATGCGCTTCACAAGCAAGGCCTGTCCCAGGGCGTTGTTGATTTTATGCGCGCCCGTGTGCGCCAGATCTTCGCGCTTTAAATAAATCTGCGCGCCGCCCAATTTTTCAGACAATTTTTTTGCATAGGTCAAGGGTGTGGGTCTGCCCACGAATGATGCCAGCAAGCCTTCGAATTCGCGCCTGAACGCTGGATCTTTTTGCGCGTCCACAAATGCCTGCTCCAACTCGATCAATGCTGGCATGAGCGTCTCTGGCACGAACTGTCCGCCGTACGAACCAAACTTGGGGGGTAATAATGTTGTCATAATTTCATGTCATTGCGAGGGTTGAGTAGCCGCGTAGCGGCATATCGAAACCCGAAGCAATCTCCTTCTTTTGGATGATCGATACTTTTATCTACACTCAAACTTAATTCTCACCATCACGCACTGCCTGCACGAACGCCTTCATCCTGCTCGCATCTTTCTCACCTGGAGCTGATTCAACGCCAGAAGCAACGTCCACACCCCAGGGCTTGACCTGCCGCACCGCCTCCGCGACATTCTCTGGAGTCAACCCGCCCGCCAGCAACAGCGGATAGCTCTTCGCCAACTCCGCCGCCGCGGACCAATCCGCTGTGACTCCGCTACCGCCATACATCCCTTTGACAGACGCGTCCACCAATAACGCGGGAGCCTTATTTCGTTCATAGCCTTCGATACCCTCAGGAATTCCACGAAAAGCCTTGAACGCACGCGCCGCAAGCTGAGCAAACATCTCCGGCGTTTCATCGCCGTGTAGTTGCGCCAGGTCCAGTGAGCAGGTTTCCAAAATATTTTTCACTTCATCCACCGACGAATTCACAAACACACCGATAAGTTTGATATTTGGATATTCCTTCTTCAAGACCGATGTAATTTTGGCACAATTTTCTTTCTCGATAAACCGCACACTCTTGGAATAAAAATTGAATCCCAAATAATCCGCACCTGCGTGGATTGCGGCCAGGGCGTCTTTCAATGTTTTGATACCGCAGATCTTTATGATTGTCATCGTGTCTCGTAAGGGCGACCCTTGTGGTCGCCCTTTTTGTCAACATCCATGCACTGGGCGGGGACAAACCCCGCCCCTACGATTTCACGCACCTTTGCAGGGATATCATCGGCTGTGATCAACGCTTCGCCGACCAGGATGGCGTCCACATTAGCTTTTGCCAAGCGTTCCACATCGCTGGCAGTGAAAATACCAGACTCGGCAACCACAGCGATATCGGAGGAAATCATCGGGCGGATTCGCTCCGTGGTTTCAAGCGAGACGTCAAACGTGGCGAGGTTGCGATTATTGATCCCGATTAATTTCACGCCATTCAACTTCAGCGCTCGTTCGGCTTCGGCTTCGTCGTGGACTTCGACCAGGGCGGTCAATCCCAAACTCAAAGAACAGGCGTGTAAATTAGCGAAGTGTTTATCATCTGTCAGCGCGGCGGCAATGAGCAGGATGGCATCGGCGCCGTTGGCTCTGGACTCGTAGAGTTGGACTTCGTCTATGGTGAAATCTTTTCTGAGCAGGGGCAATTCTGATTTTTTTGTGAAGCGAAGTTCACGAAGCGTTTCGAGGTCACCCATGAAGAATTTTTCATCGGTCAACACGGAGATGGCAGATGCTCCGTTTTGAGAGTAGATTTCGGCAACCTGGAAAAGGTCGAGGTGCGGGGCGAGAATCCCTTTGGAGGGGCTGGCACGTTTGAGTTCAGCGATCAGGGCAACCTTTTTTTTCCTCACCCCTCGCTCCTCTCCCGTCGGGAGAGGGGTTGTGATGAGGGATGCGAGAAAATCTCTGGGTTTTGGACTCTGCTCGGCGGTGCGGCGTAAAGCCACTGCGTCAAGCGCCGCTATTTCCAATTTCTTTTGAGCAATGATTTTTTCGAGGATGTTCATGGTTGTGAAAATTCAATCAGCGCGTCCAGTTTGGCGAGGGCTTTGCCGCTGTCGAGAGAAGCGGTGACTTCTTCGAGTGCAGACTTGAAATCGCCCGTTTCAGCGGCGAGCGCGCCCGCCGCGTTGAGCAGGACGGAATCGCGGCGTGCGCCGATAAGTTTGCCTGAGAGCAGGTCTCTCATCATGAGTGCGGATTCATCGGGCGTGCCGCCGCGCAGATCTTTAACGGCGGCAAGGGGGAAACCGAAATCGGCGGGATCGAGATCGTAGGTTTTGACCGCGCCATTCTTGAGGTGACTGACACGATTGACGCCCGTTGTATTCAATTCGTCCATGTTGTGTGCGCCGTGAATGACAAGCGCGGCTTTTGAGCCAAGTTCGTTGAGGACTTGCGCGAGCGGCTCGGTGAGGTTTGCGTCAAACACGCCCGTGAGTTGAATATTGGCATTGGCAGGATTGGTGAGCGGACCGAGGATGTTGAAGATCGTGCGCTGGCCGATTTCCTTGCGCGGACCGACAGCATATTTCATGGCGGGATGAAACTTGGGGGCAAACATAAAACCAATGCCGATGGTATCAATGGCTTTGGCAACCTGCTCGGGCGTGAGGTCGAGATTAACGCCGAGAGCGGAGAGCACATCGGCGGAACCGCATTGCGAAGAGGCAGCGCGGTTGCCATGCTTGGCAACTTTGCGTCCAGTGCCAGCGAGGACAAATGCCGCGGCGGTGGAGATGTTGAAAGTATGCGCGCCGTCACCGCCTGTGCCGACGATGTCGTAAATGCGTTCGTTCGGGCTAGCAAGTTTTACCTTGACCCCGTTGGCACGCATGGCACGCACGGAACCTGTGATCTCTGGAATGGTCTCGCCTTTCATGCGCAGCGCAACGAGATATGCGCCGATCTGGGCAGGCGTGGCCTGGCCTGTCATGATGATATTCATGGCTCCTTCGGCTTCAGCGGCGGTGAGGTCGGTTTTATTGATGGTCTTTGCAATAAATGGTTTCAGCATGGATGGCTCTCCTTGCGCGGGAGGCGCGATCTTGATATCCAAAAAGTTTTTGAGCAATTGTTTGCCGTGCTCGGTCAAAATGGACTCGGGATGAAACTGCACGCCGTAGGTCGGGTGCTGACGATGTTTGAGTCCCATGATCTCGCCTTCGGAGGTTTGCGCGATGACCTCCAGTTCGGCGGGGACGGGTTCATAAACGACAAGCGAGTGATAGCGCATGGCTTCAAACGGCGAGGGGATGTCTTTGAAGATTCCCTGTCCGTTATGCGTGACGGGCGAGGTCTTGCCGTGCATGAGGCGCGGTGCGCGGTCCACTTTGCCGCCGTAGACTGCGCCGAGACATTGATGCCCAAGGCAGACGCCCAGCACGGGGATCCTGCCTGTGAAATATTTGACCGCTTCGGGGGAGACGCCGCCGTCTTTGAGCGGTTCGCCGGGACCTGGGGAGACGACGAGATGGTCGGGCTTGAAGGCGATCAACTCGTCCAATGAAATTTGGTCATTGCGAAAGACGCGAATATCCGCGCCGAGTTCGCCGAGGTATTGGACGAGGTTGTAGGTGAAAGAGTCGTAGTTATCAATCAAGGCGAGCATGTGTTTCTCCATTTCTTATGTCGCTGCGAAGGTGGTTGAGCAGGCGGCCTTCGTCCGCCGTATCGAAACCAACATGTAATAGAAATTTCTTTATTCACTGGTGGTTTCGATACGCCACTCGCCGCAAAGCGGCTCGCGGCTACTCAACCACCGAGTTTCACTATTCATCAAACTCGCCGAAGATATCCACTTCATCAGCGAAGAGGTCGAGCGAATACGATAAGCCAGTCACATCGCGGACGAGTTTCATGGTCTCTTTGGCTTCGCTTTGCATGCGACGGATTCCGCCGGCAAGCACATCGCGCGGAATGGTGGGATGAGCGAGATAGTACGCGCGCTTTTCACGGAAGGGTTCGAGGAAGGCGTTGATGGCTTTGGCTAGTTTTTCCTTGACTTCCACATCGCCGACCTGACCTTTGCGATAGCGTTCCTTAAGATCATCCACTTCGGCGTAGGAGGAGTTGAACGCGTCGTGATAGATAAATACAGGATTGCCTTCCACCGTGCCTGGGTCAGCGGCGCGCAAACGCTTGGGGTCGGTGTACATGCCTTTGACTTTTTCTTCGACGGTCTTTGCGTCATCGGATAAATAGATGGCATTGCCGAGTGACTTGGACATTTTGTTTTGTCCATCCGTGCCGACAAGCAAGGGGACTTCGCCGATGATGGATTCCGGCTCAGGGAACACCTCTCCGTACAGAGTGTTGAAACGACGCGCCATTTCGCGTGCAAGCTCGACATGCGATTGATTGTCCTTGCCAACGGGGACAGCTTGCGCGCGCGGCAGGAGAATGTCCACAGCTTGCAGGACGGGGTATCCCAGCAAACCAAAGGGCATGGAGTCGATGTTGGCGTCACGTGCCATGTCTTTGAGCGTGGGCATGCGTTCGAGGCGCGGTACGGTGACCAACATTTCAAAGAGCAAGTTCAACTCATATGTTTCTGGAATCGCGGACTGCACAAAGATCGTGCTGACCTGCGGGTCGATTCCAACCGCAAGATAATCCAGAACAATTTCGCGGATGTAGGTCGGGATCTCTTTGATGTACTGCGGCTCAGGTTTGGTGGTCATCGTGTGCAGGTCAGCAATGATAAAGAAGGAATCATATTGATGCTGCAAGCGCACACGATTCCGCAGCGAGCCGACGTAATGACCAAGATGCAAGCGTCCTGTTGGGCGATCACCTGTGAGGAGGCGGGGTTTGGGGTTTGGCATGTTTCGTTTCCTTTCGAGTAATAAGGATGAAGGATGAATTATCAAGGACGAAAAAAACGAAAGAAGATCGAATGAATAAAATTATTTTATCCATACTCCGTTGGTTGAGCAGGCGGCGCTCTTCCGCCGTATCGAAACCAACAATTAACAAAGTTCTCTTCATTCACTTGTGGTTTCGATACGCCACTCGCCGCAAAGCGGCTCGCGGCTACTCAACCACCGAGTTTCACTAATAATTAAAACTCTTTCTACGAATTCGACTCTGCCACATCAATCGCCCTCAACATCGCGGAGGCTTTATTGACTGACTCTTGAAACTCAGTGGCTGGATCCGAGTCAGCGACAATGCCTGCGCCTGCCTGCACGCTGACAGTGTCCCCGCGCCCGACCATGGTGCGGATGGCGAGGCAGGTGTCCATGGCGCCGTCGAAGCCGAAGTAACCGATCATGCCTGCGTAGGCATTGCGTGGGTCAGATTCTAACTCAGCGATGATTTCCATGGCGCGGACCTTCGGCGCGCCGCTGACCGTCCCTGCGGGGAAGGCGGCTCTCACTAAATCGAAAGCCGTTAACTCGGGACGCAGAGTCCCTTCGACGTGGGAGACGATGTGCATGACGTGTGAATATTTTTCAACGGTGAAGAAATCAGAAACTTTGATCGTGCCGTATTCGCACACGCGTCCCAGATCGTTGCGGCCCAGGTCAACAAGCATCACATGCTCCGCGCGTTCCTTCGGATCGGCGAGCAGGTCTTGCGCGAGAGCGGCATCCGCAGTGGAATCCGCACCTCGAGGACGTGTACCAGCAATGGGGCGGAGCGAGGCGGTTCTTCCCTCCAAACGCACAAACATCTCGGGCGACGATCCAACGATATAAAGCGGTTCATCGTCCACGAGTCCGAAATCAAAAAAGAACATGTACGGCGAAGGGTTGAGGCGGCGCACGGCGCGATAGACATCGAAAGGCTCGACGTTGGTTTCGCGGCTGAAGCGCTGCGAAAGCACCACTTGAAAAATGTCGCCAGCAACGATGTGTTCCTTGGCGGCAAGCACCATGTCTTCAAATTTTTCGCGCGTGAGATTTGATTTTATTTCAGACGGCTTGACTTCAACTTTTTGCGCGGCAGGCAAAGGCTGTTGGATGCGCTCGGCGATGGCGTCCAGTTTTTGATTGGCGGCTTCGGCGTCACCATCCAAAACATTTGCGATGAGGAAGATGGTGCGGCGCGCGTGATCGAATGCGACGATGGTATCGGCAAGCAAATACATTCCATCGGGAATTTGAGCGCGGTTCATTTTCTCACTGAGAGTTGGTTCAAAATAACGGACAGATTCATACCCGAGATAGCCCACCAACCCACCCGTGAAGCGCGGCGCGTTCGGCAAGTGGACAGCGGGAAAGCGGCTCATTTCATTTTGCAAAAAGATGGTCGGGTCGTCGTGATCGAGTTGGACGGTGCGTGTTTCGCCGTTCTCTTTGACCTCAACCTGACCATCGCGCAGAATATATTCCGCTCTGGGTTGGACACCGATAAACGAATAGCGCGCAATGCGTTCGCCGCCTTCGACGGATTCCAATAAAA
>CAZEGE010000038.1:0-27110 GCA_964511765.1 uncultured Anaerolinea sp. | reverse complement strand
GACTTGAACGCAAAAGGCCTGGCGATTTGGCTACACATATTATTTTTATTGGTTCTATTTGGGTACGTGCTCCTCACGGCGCTTGGAATGGGGCGCATGATTGTGCGCCGTTTTGAAGAAGCGTTCAGCCTGCTGGAATCCAACCTGCTGGCGTTGATGCTCGGCCTGGCAGTGCTCGCAATCGCCATCCTCGCCAGCGGATTGATCGGCTGGCTGAACAGCCTCATCATTTTTGGCATCCTTGCTCTGGCAGGAATTGTTTCCACGCAGGAATGGAGCGCAATCGGCTCCTTGATCCGACAGAAGATTACAGGCTTCCGGTTCTCTCCTGTCAAAAATCTGTATGAAATGCTGCTTGGAATTATGCTGGTGATATTCCTGCCCCTGCTCCTATTAAATGCCCTGCCTCCAGTCTGGGATTACGATGCGCTCATGTATCACTTGGAAATTCCCCGTCAGTTTTTGGCGCAGGGAAGAATTTATTTCGATCCTGAAGTTTTTCGTTCCGCTTATCCCTTTTTGGGGGAAATGCTGTTTCTTATTGGGCTGGCTTTTAAACTCGACTCTTTTGCGAAACTGATCCACTTGACCTACGCGATACTGTTAATGTTGAGTGTATACGCTCTTGGCAAACGCTTTTTCGGACGCGAGACAGCCCTAATTGCGATAGGAATCCTCGTAGGGACCCCATCCATTCCTTTCTGGGCTACCTGGGTCAGTATAGATTTCGCATGGGCAGGCTATGAATTCTGGAGTTTGTACATTATTACCTTATGGCTGACAAATGAAAAGAAGATCCCCTGTCAATTTCTGGCGTTGGCCGGCATTCTATCTGGGTTGGCTGCCAGTATAAAATATCTTTCCTTATCAACCATGTTGATAGTTGGCGCGATCATAGTCTGGCAATCTCTTCGCAATTTTAGCCACCCTACAACCAGTGCTCTAAAAAATCTGCTGCTCTTTGGGGCATCCGCTGGGCTGGTCATGTCTCCCTGGTATATCAAAAACTGGTTTTGGACTGGCAACCCAATTTATCCATTGATCTGGGGAGGCCCAGGTTGGGATTCGCTAATGGCTCAAGTATTCAACGATTACCTGCATAGTTTTGGGGTAGGAACAAACTGGCTGGATTATCTTTTAATTCCCTACAATGTCTACGCAAACCACAATCAGTTTTCAACATTGTATCTTGAAATGATTCACCCTGCGTTATGGCTTGCATTTGCCTATCCCTTTCTGAAACAACCTAAAAAGGACGTAATCCTGTTTTTATATTCAGCAGCGTACTGCGTTATTTGGGCAATCAACTCGCAAGTCATCCGTTTTCTTCTTCCAGCATTTGCGGTTCTGGCGCTCCTAGCAGGGGAAGTTATCAAAAAATTACCGCCTTTGATTAAAAAGATAATAACAAATGGATTATTGAGCAGTTTATTGCTGGTAAGTTTGATTTATCAGGCTTCGCTTTTCCAAAGTTACTCAGCTTATTTTATTGGTCAAAAATCCACAGCAGATATGTTGAAGGCGTCGGTCAACAGTTTTCAAATCACCCAGCGCATCCAGGAACTTCTTCAACCCGATGAACGCGCCCAATTCCTATGGGACGGGCGCGGATACTACTGCGACGCACGGTGCATCCCCGACGATAAACAGTCTATAGCCGTCCTGTTGACAATAAATTCACCACTTCCAGAAACACTGGCGCATGATTTACGAACAAAAGGAATTACCCATTTGATGATAAGCCAACCTGACGCAACCTGGCTTATTGATTACCATGATCCCCATCATTACCACCAAAAGGCGCTGGATTATTTTGAAAATATTTTCATCCCCGCTTGTGGAAAATTGCTCTACGCCAACGACAAAATGGAACTCTACCAAATTACCTGCCCGTGAACGTTGAAGGGTCCCCATCATGAATTTAAAAACAGAAAAATGGACAAAGCGCATTGATTTTTTCTTCCTAAGCGCATGGCTGATGACTAGCTTTGGTACTGCTTTGATTTCTTTTCTCTGGTTTGGCGTCGATTTTCGCGGATATTATGCGGCGGCTCAAGTACTCATGGCGGGCGGCAATCCCTACGATTACCGCCAAGTCGCGGCAGTGTTGCTAAAAGTAACCGGGGAAATGGGTAATAATCCTTATTATTATCCACCTTGGTTCACCTGGCTATTTATCCCTCTTGCAAAACTTCCTTTTCAAGTTGCGCGCGCTATTTGGATGCTATTTAATTTAATAGTCTGGAATGTCAGCATGTTCCAATTAAGCAAAGCTATCAATTGGCCGACTATGGGTTGGAAGCGGTACTCCATCTTTATCCTCTCCACATTGACCTTCGCGTGGGCTACGTTGAGGTACGAGCAGGCAGGTATTCTTGTCCTTGGATTGTTTGTGGCGCTCATATTTTCACTGGAAAACCAAAAATGGGGCCAGTCGGGAGTCTGGCTGGCTCTTTTATTGGTCAAACCAAACATTACCCTCGTTGTGGTTGCTGGGGTAAGCCTATGGTTACTGCGAAGAGGCCAGTGGCGTCCCATCCTGGTGATGATGGCCGCTACACTTGGTCTGCTGGCTATTTCCACTCTCATTACGCCCAACTGGTTCAAGCCTTTCTTTGAACCAGGATTTGGACACGGGCTAACCATGACGCTGGATGGTACAGAAATAATGGGAGACACACGAATCAACACCACTATGCTTGACTGGCTGGCGTACCTGGGCATTCAATCCAGTCTGCGCGTCATCCTATACGGAATATTCATTCCTGTTGCGATCCTCATTTTTTTCCTGGTCATTTTGCGCTCACACTCTTTATTGGAAGTAATCGGACTATCCATATTAATTTCCTGTGCAATTACCCCTTATGCCTTGCAATATGACTATCCGCCGCTTGCCATTACCTTTCTTTGGGCGCTTTCCCTTCCGAAGCCGACCCCAACTGCTACGCGGATCAGTGCCCTGCTGGCAGGGTTTATCTTTTACGCAAGTATGTGGAATCCATCCATCGCCTCCAGATACTGGATGATTATTGGCTTAACCGCATTAGTTATAATATCGCTATATTTTAGAAATCACTCCAATAGTCAGGAAGACGCGGCGCATATGTAAACCAAAAACTCCTCCAAATTCAAATTTGGAGGAGTTTTGATCACACCACCGCGTCAATCATTAATGCCAGGAAGATAAATGCCAGATACATACTTGACCAGCGATACATCGTCCATGCAACTTTATTACCGCCAACCTTGAAAACCCGCCACGCGGCATAAAGCAGGAAGGCGCCTAACACCACGGCAGATATCAAATAAACCGTTCCAGCCAGATTAAAAATGGGGAGCAGCAAGGTAACAGCGATCAACTCAATTGTATAAACCAGGATATGCCTGCGTGTTTTTTCTTCGCCATGCACCACGGGCATCATGGGGACGCCTGCCTTTTCATAGTCCTTCATACGAACAATCGCCAATGCCCAAAAATGCGGAGGCGTCCACATGAAAACAATGGCAAACAGGATCCAGGCTGCCAACCCAAGTTGCCCGGTCGCCGCGGCCCAACCCACCATGGGCGGAATCGCCCCCGCTCCCCCGCCAATGACGATGTTTTGTACTGTAGCCTTCTTTAACATTACACTGTAGAAAATGACGTAATAAAAAATACCCGTCAGTGAAAGCAGAGCCGCCAATAAATTGACAAAACCCGCCATTACATAGTAACTGACCAGACAGAGTGCAAGCCCAAAGGATAACCCTTCGGCTGCGGTCAAGCGTCCATCGGCAAGCGGGCGTTTTGCAGTGCGTTGCATATTCTTGTCCAGCTCGCGGTCAATGTATTGATTCAACGCGCTGGAGCCAGCCGCCGCCAATGTGCCCCCCAGTAAAGTCCAGAAAGTAAGCGAAGCGGAGGGCCAGGCCTTGCTCCCCGCCACCAAACCGCTGTAAGTAGTGACCAAAAGTAAAGCCACAATCAATGGCTTGGAAAGAGCAAAGAAATCTTTCACACGCTGCATAAAATCGAATTTCACGATCTCGGTTTTGTCCTGAGCCAGCACCCCGGATGCAAAAACCAGAAAACCTAAAGAAACCCACAATGCAATTGCCGTCAACGCATGTAATAAAACCAGATGTAATGGATGCGCACGCAGCGTTTCAATTGCGCCAACAAGAGCCTGTCCAAAGAATAACACCCCGGACACAGTGGTAAGCGGCAGGAGCAAAATCTGGTCGCGTTGTTCGCGCCAGGCTTTTTGCCAGACCAGCGCCATGAAGACCGAAGCCACACCCACCAAGACAAGATGCGCGAGCTTTAAATATCCCAAAAGATTTGTAGGAACGCATATGGGCCAGCCGATGCAATAAGCCCAGGCGCCCGTCACTGTCACCAGACGGCCGACAACTGTCAACAAAACGACCAATACAAATAGCCCCAATACCAAACGGGAAAAAGATGATTTCAGAGAAAACTTCATGTCGGCTAACCCTGCTTTCGCAAATAAAATGGATACCCAAGAAATAAAATCGCCGCAAATGTAAACCACTGCAAAGCATAACCAAAATGCGGGCCTTCGGTGATTTCCACAACAGGCTGAAATGGGATCGGCGGAATTGCATCGCTGCCATCCGCATCCGGTTGAATATAGATATTCAGAATGGGATAAGCCCAGCGCGCAGACATCTGTTCCAGATTTAGGTTATTCCACACCAAAAGCATTTCACCGCTCTCAGGCAACGCATCTGCGACCCCGCCGAAAGCTGGTTTGACCTGTCCAAGCCTGATCTGCCCCTCTACTGTAACCATTCCTTCTTCATCATATTTACGCCAATCTTCGGGAGCGGAATTCCCGTCAGCAGGGATCCAGCCGCGATTGACCAGGACAGCCAATCCCGCCTGCCCTGAGCCTGTCGAAGAGGGAAATTGAAGCGGGGTAAAGAGATGATAGCCATACTGATCGCCATTGTATTGATTCCGCAAAGCGGCCTGATTCTCAAAATCGTATTCGCCGGTGACGGTCACCGCCCGCCATTCCATCGCAGAGATGTTCTCAGGCAGTTCCTTGTTCAAATCCAGCCTCTCGGCAGCGCGCATGGTTATAACCTGAGCATTGAAGGCGCGGCGTTGTTCCAGCCTGTCCAACTGCCAAACGCCAAGGCGGATACATACCGCAGTCCCAGCGAAAACAAGCAAGGTGGTAAGCCACCATGCTCGGCTAAACATTTTCTTGAGCATTATTTTTCTTCTTAGCAGGCATGACAAGGGTATAGAGGGCGATCAACACCCCAAGCGGGAGACCTGAGAATAAGATTCCGTACAGGCGCGTACTGAGGGTGAGAGGTTCGCGCACGTCAAGTCCAAAATAATTATCGGGCTGGAATGAACAACCATAGGCGAAGGATTGAACCGCATTCAGCGGCAGGCTGGCAGAAGTACCCGCGGGAATCCACAGCGGACCAAGTTCGTGATCCACTATGTCATTATTACGTACCAACAAGGTATCGCCGACCACAAAGACCATGGAGTTGGGAATGGACGGAGGAGTTTCTCCGCGGGCGATACTCTCGGCTGTACCTGCGGGAATAATCAATTCGATCACTTGCGGCGCGCGCGCAGTCTCACGCAAGGACAGGAATGTCACTTCATTAATAAGGGCGCCAAGAACAAAACCAATAATCAAGGAAAAAATAATTCGTTTCATTACAGTTCGAGTGGGGTGCATGGTTTTGCTTTCGAAAATTCATTTTAATATCAAATTGAGATCCTGAACAATATCATCCACTGGCACGCCAAAACCGTAGGAGAGGCGCATATTACCCTGTGTGTCTATTAATATAACCCGTGCCGTGTGATTGATAATTACGCCTGCAGCCGAGTCGCTTTGCGCCACCTCGCGGAAAACGCCATAATCCTGCCAGATTTTCTCCAGTTCATCCAAGGAGCCGCTCAAACCGATAAAAGACGGATTGAAGCGGCTGACATAACCCTGCACAGCCTGTGCGGTATCGCGCTCGGGATCCACTGTGACGAAAACCACTTGAACCAGTCCCGCTTTTTCAGGGATTTGATTCAACGCCAGATTCAATTCAGCCAGCGTTGTCGGGCAAACATCCGGGCAGGATGTATAACCAAAGAAAAGCAGGACAATCTTATCACGCTGGTCGCTTAGACGAAATACCTCATCATTTGATCGCATCAATTCAAAATCCGCTGCCGCTGGATACGGCTCAACATAAGTCGTGCCGCGAAAATTTGCAGGCTTTGAGAGCAGCATGAAAACCGCAATGGCAAAACCGACCAACAAAAATGAAACAACGCCAACCCAAACGATTTTTCTATCCATTATTCTTTTACTCCAAAACGGGGCGACCCTGTGGTCGCCCCGATCATTCTTTCACCCTTCACTTATACCAGAAAGTGCCGTTGAATTACAGCAACCTACCGATGAGGTATAAAGCGGGATAGAAGAATATCCACACCAGGTCTACAAAGTGCCAGTAGACCGCGGCTGCTTCCACGCCCCAATGTTGTTCAGCGGAATATACGTCTTTGC
Source organism: uncultured Anaerolinea sp. (assembly GCA_964511765.1). Lineage (GTDB taxonomy): Bacteria > Chloroflexota > Anaerolineae > Anaerolineales > Villigracilaceae > Villigracilis. The sequence goes on along the minus strand of CAZEGE010000038.1, from coordinate 20,568 downwards.
GGACGTTATTCAGGACAACCAGCAGGAAGATCAAACCAGTAAGGACGTGGAAGGCATGCATGCCGGTCATCATGTAGAAGACCGCCCCAGCCGCGCCGCTGCTGGCCGTAAGGCCTTCTTCAGCAGCAAGAGGCCATTCCACAGCAACCACACCCAGCAAAAAGCCGAGACCAAGTACAAAGGTGATGAGGACATTCGTTACGAAACCCTTTTTGTCGCCATGCGCCATGGCAGTCTCTCCGCGATTCATAAAGAATGAGGAGACCAAAAGCACGGTGGTCACGGCCAGACCGAGAATTTGATTCAAATGCGGGCGGGTGAGGCCAAGCAAGTTAACGCGTGTGGCCATCAAACCTGCGAAGACAAAAGAATCGGATAGCAGGAAGAGCCACAAACCAAGACGGTTGGTCCCGGTTTTGAATGAATAAGAGTGAGCCTCAGCGTCGCTCTCTTCATTCAATTTATAGATATGCATGTAATAGTACAGGATCAACGCGGCCTTGATGACCGCAACCATTACGAGAATGGAAACGGCCTGGAACGTAACCGCAACAAAATACTCCAGGGCGGTCAAGACAGCCAGGTAAACAAAGATCACCACACCCTGGCGGAAAGCAGAAGATTTATCTAATATATGTGACATTGGAATCCTACCCCTTAGTTATGTGCTTGCTTTTGGCAGGCGCGCCAAATTCAACATACTTCGAGCCTGGCAAACCATAATCGTACGGCTCGCCAACAACTTCAAAGGGCTGATCGTAGTTGTGCGTGGGCATGGGTGAAGGAACCTGCCACTCGGGCGAGCGGGAATTCCAGACATTACCATCCGCTATCTCGCCATTCTTGATACTGTTAAAGAAATTGTAAATAAAGATAAGCACCGAGAGGCCGATCAGATAACCCGCGATGGTTAAAATGAGATGGGTGGTGTCAAAACCGAGCGCAGGATCATAATCGACAATCCGTCGGCGCATGCCAAGTAAACCGATCCGCATCATGCCGAAGGTCAGGACAAAGAACGAGGGGGTCATTAACCAAAAATGGATCTTGCCGAGGGTCTCATTCATGCGGCGGCCGGTTGCCTTGGGGAACCAGTAGTACAACGCAGCAAAGAATGGGAAGACAAACCCACCGAAGATGGTATCGTGGAAGTGCCCGACGATAAAATATGTATCATGCAGGTGCAAGTCAACCGAGACGGTGGCATTGGGGGGGCCGGTAAGACCACCCAACAGGAACACAACAATTCCACCCAATACAAACAACATCGGCGTGGGGAATACGATCTTACCCTTCCAAAGGGTTGCGACCCAGGAGAAGAATTTTACACCGGTTGGAATGGCGACCAATAGCGTGCTATACATGAACGGCAGGCGCAGGTATTCATTCATGCCGGATGTGAACATATGGTGCGCCCAGACGACAAAGCCCACCAGGGCAATACCAAGGGACGACATGGCTACCCAGCGATAACCAAACAACGGTTTGCGGGCAAAGACAGGCAAAAGTTCGGAGATCACCCCAAGGCCGGGCAGAACGAACACATACACCGCAGGATGAGAGTAGAACCAGAACAGATGCTGAAAGAGGACCGGATTGCCGCCCTTGGCAGGGTCAAAGAAACCCATGCCAAAGAGACGCTGGAACATCACCAATTGAAATGAAAGACCGATCAATTGTGTGGCGGTCAAGGCGATAATGGACGTGGCAACAGCCGCCCACACAAAGATGGGCATCCGCATGGCGACCATACCCTTGGAGCGCATGCGGATAACCGTCGCAAGGACATTCAATGCGCCCAAAATGGACGACCAGCCAGCCGTGAATACACCCAGGAAAAACATTTGCACACCGACGGGAGCACGGGCGGATAGGGGCGGGTAACCCGTCCAGCCTGTGCCGAAGCCGCCAAGAACAAGGCTCATCAACAACAGCACGGCCGCAGGAACAGCCACCCAGTATGAAAAGGCATTCAAGCGCGGGAAGGCCATGTCCTGTGCGCCAAGCATCAGCGGCACGACGTAGTTGATAATACCGGCGATGCCCAACAAGATGGACACGATCATGATCATGCCGTGCAGGGACATCAGGGTATTGTAAAGTTGAGGCCCATTCTGACCGAACAATTTCATGTCAACCGTCAGGAATTGCAGTTGAGATTGGGCAAGTTCGGTGCGGAAGATCAGCGCAAATAAACCGCCGATGCTGATCAGTAATAATGCGGTGACGATATATTGGATACCAATCACCTTATGGTCGAGGGAGACATTGAAATATTTTTCCCAACCAGAATAACGCTCTTCATGATGTTCAGGGGTATCGATGCCACGCGCCCACTTGAACCAGTCGCTTACCGAGCCGTTGCCTCCCAGGAAAAAGAGCACTCCCATAAAACCGCCCAAAACCCAGGCGGGTTCAGTAAAGAAAAATTTATCAGTTACACTCAGCCCCAGTGCAGCGCGAATGCCCGTAATCAAGCCGGCTCCCAAAAGAGTGCCGACAAATTGCCAGAACAAACCACGCATAAGGGCTGTGGAAAGGAATTTCTTCATAATTTATCCTCCGCCGATTATTTCAGCGTCTTGAGATACGCAATAATGTTTGCGATCTCTTCATCAGTCAATGTATAAGGCGGCATGGTGGACGGTGAGAAACCTGCCACTTCATGCGCCAGTGGATTACGAATGGATTCGGAAATATACGCATCATCAGCAACTGTGGATGTACCGTCAGCAAATTTGCGGATGGATCCGTAAGTCCCCAACCAGGAGGGTCCAACCAATTTTGAGCCGTCTACGGTATGGCAACCGGTACAACCGTTCTTCACTGTCAGCAGTTGGCCTTTTCCTTCAGGAGTCTGGGAGGCGATGGCAATTGCCTGCTGTTCCGCGATCCAGGCATCATAGTCAGCCTGTGTATTCACGATGACAGGGTTTATCATGTAAGCATGAGATGCTCCGCACAACTCCGCGCAACGGACCTTGTAATTGCCAAGCAGGGTCGGGGTAATGCGGTACTCGGTCACACGCCCAGGCACGACATCCTGCTTGACGCGAAATTCAGGCACCCAAAACGAGTGGATCACGTCCCCGGACTCCATTTTTAACACCACCTGTTGATTCACAGGCAAATGCAATTCCTTGGAAATAATGCCGTATTCTGGATACTCGAAAGTCCAGGTAAATTGTTGGGCTTTCACCTTTATCGATAGTGCATCCGGATCCACACGGTTTATTTCACCGAGCGAGTAAGCTCCCATATAAGCAAAAGCCAACACCGCAAAGAGTGGAAGCACAGTCCATGTGATCTCCAACGTGGTGTTGCCTTCGAAATGTTCGCCATCCCCGATCTCACCCTTCCTGCGCCGAAAGACAACCAAACTATAGACCAACGGCACAAAAATAAGCGCGAAAAGGAATGACATCATAATGACCTGCCAGTTCCACAAGTGGTCGATCGAAACCGCCTGCAGACTTGCCTCAACAGGCATCAAACCTACAGCGTCCAGACCGACATAAGTGAGAATGGCCATCACAATGACCAGAATTCCCACGATTACAAAGTGTCGCATACGCTCTCTCCTCTTAGAAATTTAAAACGGGGAAACCACCCCAAGTTTCACTTAATTGGACAATTTATGTACGATTAGTCTCTATTTTCACAACCTGTCTACTATACCAAATTCCTTGCCAATTGTCACTATTTATTGTGGACATTGTGAGCATCTTCCTTAACCAATGCCTGCTCCTGTCGCATGGGAAAAAACAAACCGACTGTGTTGTTGACCAACACCGTCGGCGTATACGCACACATTACCTTGTACGCGGGTTAACACAATACTATGATTTCACACCCAGATCGGCCAGCAACTCTGTACTATGCTCTGCTGGACGCACATTCTCAAATACCCGTTTAATATTCCCATCTGCAGCAATCAGAAAGGTAGTGCGAAGCACCCCTTCATACTCCTTGCCCATAAATTTCTTCGGACCCCAAACACCATAAAGATCACAGACCTTATGCCCATCATCTGCAAGGAGTGGGAATTGCAACTTGAATTTCTCCTTGAACTTCACATGCGATTCAATCGAATCGGGACTCACGCCTAAAATTACCACGTCCGCCTTTTCATAAGCAGAATAATCATCCCTAAAGTTGCAGGCTTCCTTGGTACAGCCAGGCGTATCATCCTTTGGATAAAAATAAAGCAGGATATTTCTTCCGCGATAGTCAGAAAGTTTACGCGGCGTATTGGTATCATCCAATAATTCAAAATCGGGCGCAGGGATTCCAGAAGTAATGGGCATGAATAAATTTCTCCTTATTAATAAACGCTATTATAACTGCAATAGCATCGCGGCTCCAATCCATACGCGAAATTTCGAGAAATCGCTCCTGATAAAAAATTTACAAATCTGCAAATTAGGCATACCTTACGGTATAATTCCGCCGCTCATTGCACACCAAATCATAAAACCGGGGATGTGCTGGAACTGGCAGACAGGCATGACTTAGGATCATGTGCCGCAAGGCGTGTGGGTTCGACTCCCACCATCCTCACTACAATCCGTCATTGAAAGCGTTCTTGGCAGGGCAGTTCTAATAACAATTGTCTTGTTGGAAAAATCACCCTCCTTACAATGACGTAAAAAGGATATTACTTTGAAAATCGAAAAACAATTACAGGAAGACCACTCCATCAAACTGATCGTGGAAGTGGACCAGGACAAAATGACCACCTACAAACGCCATGCTGCGACGAAGATCGCCTCACGCGGCAGCATCCCCGGTTTTCGACCCGGCAAAGCACCCTACGATATCGTCGTCCGCACCTATGGCGAAAGCGCAATTACCGAACAAGCCGTCGATCTGTTCATCGACTCCGAATATTCCAATATCCTCAAGGAAGCGGAGGTCAATCCCGGCGCGGCCGGCTCGCTGGAATCGATAGATAGCCTGGAGCCACCCAAATTCACCTTCCGTGTGCCGCTCGCTCACGAAGTGGATTTAGGCGACTATCACTCCATCCGTCTGCCATATGAATGGACTCCCCCGGAACAGAAAGATGTGGACGCGGCTCTCGAGGATTTACGCCAAATGCACGCCTCCACAGAAACTGTAGACCGCGCGATTGAAATCGGTGATTATGTTCTGGTGGACGTGAAATCAGAGACTACCGAATTGAACCGCACGGGCTTTGCCACTTTTGTCCGCAATGAAGACCGCGATACGGAATGGCCTTATAACGGCTTTGCCAGGGAACTTGTCGGGTTGAAAGCCGGCAAGAGTAAAACCATCAAACATAAATTCCCGGAGGAATGGGAAGTTGAAGAGTTGAAAGGCAAAGACGTTGAAATCGAAGTCACAGTCAAGACCGTGCGCGCTGTGACTCTACCGGACTTAAATGACGATTTTGCCAAGCTGGTTGGAGCCGGCGAAACACTGGATGCCCTGATGGAAGCCGTTAAGAAAGACGTCGAATCTCGATCACAGGCTGAATATGACGACAAGTATTTCGTCGAGTTGATCGAAAAGATCAAGGAAGGCGCAACCATCAAGTATCACCAACACACCCTCGAACACGAGGGCGAGCATGTGATTTCGGATCTCACCAACCGCCTCGCTCAACAAGGCATGGACCTGGAGACCTATTTCAAAGTCCGCAGCACCACGCGCGAGAAATTCATCGAAGAGGAAGTTAACCCAGTCGCAAAGAAACGCCTCGAACGCGGCTTGATCCTGGATGAGATCGTCGCCAGGGAAAAGATCCAATTGGACAATGAAGCGCTGGATGCGGAATATAACAACACGCTCGGCAGCCTCGCCCAACAAGGCATGGACTTCAGCAAGATTCGCGGCGGGCGCAAAGGGCAGAAGCAATTGAGCGAGGCCATTGCCATGGAATCCGCCAGCCGCGTGATGACCCGCAAGGCGCTGGAGATGATCAAGTCGATTGCGATGGGCGAATATAAACCTGTCGAAGAGGCGGTAAACGAGTCTGGTCAAGAGGCGGAAGACACCAAGGAAGAAGCCGCCCCGGCCGAGGATAAACAGGAACAAGCCTCAGAGTAGGTATTGTCTGTGATTGACGGGCGGGTCTGGCTTGAACTGCAATTGACGCAGGGCAAGTATGAGCAAACGGCCTTCGCATTACCCAACCGCCATCGCCGTGACAACGTCTATCAAACTTTAATAAAAATCCAACATAATTTGTGTATGATTGTCCCAACTTAAAGGAGACAAATATGATTCCTGATTTCAAAAATGCCCGCATTGAGCAAAGTCGAAATGTAGTTCCGATGGTTGTCGAAAATACGGGCCGCGGTGAACGCGCCTATGATATTTACTCGCTTTTGCTGCGCAATAATATTATCTTCCTGGGCACGCCGATCGACGACCAGGTGGCAAATGTGATCGTAGCCCAATTGCTGTTCCTAAACCACGAAGATCCTGACAAGGAAATTCGCATGTACATCAATTCACCCGGCGGACAAATTTACGCGGGACTTGCAATCTACGACACGATGCAAATCATTTCGAATCCGATCAGCACAGTTGCCGTCGGCGTGACCGCTTCCTTTGGGACCGTGCTGCTGACCGCCGGCACGAAGGGCAGGCGCTACGCCCTGCCGCATGCCACTATTCATATGCACCAGCCTCTTGGGGGCGCGCAAGGCCAAGCCACGGATATTGAAATTCAAGCGAAGCAAATTTTGCATTTGAAAGCCTTATTGAATGGCGTGATGGCAAAACACACAGGCCAACCTCTTGAAGTGATTGAACGCGATCTTGACCGTGACTACTACCTCGATGCGCAACAGTCTGTGGAATATGGCCTGGTGGATCAGGTAATCGAAACGCCGGAGAAGGTTATTAAGTAAATTTGCTGTTAGCATTTTGCTGTTGACAGGACCTCGAGGAGAAATCTTCGAGGTCTTGCGTTTATAATAGCGATGGTATCGCAGCGCACAATTTGACCTCCTTAATGTCAGGATATCGCTTGACTGCTTTATTCGTCAATCAAAATTTGAATAGGAAACAAATCATGACTTTCTCGATTGTCGCATGTGACTTAAAAGATAAAAGCTGGGGCATAGCCGTGGCTTCAAAATTTCCTGCGGTTGGCGCAGTTGTCCCGTGGGTCCAAACAAATGCGGGCGCGATCGCAACTCAATCATTTGCGAATACATCCTTTGGTCCACGTGGACTGGAAATGATGGCAGATGGATTATCGGCAGATGAAACACTTGCAAGGTTGCTCAGGGATGACCCGGATCGCGAATTGCGTCAGGTTGGAATTGTTGATGCACGTGGTCGTGCGGCAACCTTCACAGGGAGCGGATGTTTTCCTTGGGCTGGCGGCATAACCTCCAAAGGGTATGCGATCCAAGGAAATATTCTAGCCGGCGCGAAGGTCCTGCCTGCTATGGAAAAGAAATTCCTTGCCACCCAGGGCAATCTTCCCACTCGTTTGTATGCGGCGCTTTTAGCGGGTGACCGCGCAGGCGGCGATAAACGCGGGCGCCAATCTGCGGCTCTTTATGTAGTAAAGCCAAAGGGCGGATACGGCGGTTTTATCGATCGTTGGATCGATTATCGCGTGGACGACCACGACAATCCAGTACCGCGTCTTGGTGAATTATTGGAAATGCACGAACTATATTTTGGAAAAAGCCTCGCCAGCGAAAGAATTACATTGAAGGGAAAATCCCTTGAGCAAATATCCGCGATCCTGAAACGTGAAGGTTATCAAAAAAAGAATACATCTTTTCATGATGCTTTCAATACTTTTATCGGCAATGAAAATTTTGAAGAACGCGCCGACCCCAATGCCCAGTGGGTCGACAAGCCTGTAATGAAGTATATTTTGAAAAAATATAGTTAATAATATATATGTCGTTACGATGAGCGCCCCTGTTCTTCACCCGCACACATCGTTCCCGAACAGGGACTGACATGGAGACCTATGATTTCATCAAACATAAAAGCCCTCATCCTCGATATGGATGGCGTGATCTGGAAAGGCGATGCGCCGATTGGCGACCTGCCAGCCATATTTAAACGCATCCGCGAGCGTGGATTGAAATTTGTCTTTGCCACCAATAATGGCACAAAAACTCCGGAAGAATATCAGCAGAAGTTAGCCGGGCTTGGCGTGGAGATCAATGCATCGCAAGTCGTGACCTCCTCGTTGGGGGTCGCCTTCATGCTGGCTACTACCTTGAAATATCCGCGCGGGGCGAGGATCTTCGTGATCGGAGAAGATGGCGTTCGCGTGGCGCTGGAAGAAAAAGGCTTTGAAGTATTGTCGGTTGAGGACGCACCTCAGGCGCAAGCAGTGGTCATGGGCATTGATCGAGATATTAATTTCCAAAAAGTCACCGAAGCGACCTTGCTCGTGAGGGCGGGTATCCCGTTTTACACAACCAATACGGATAAAACCTTCCCCACCCCGCGCGGAGAAATCCCCGGCTCCGGTTCGTGGCTCTCGGTCGTCATATCTGCAACAGGCGTAGAGCCGATTGTAGCTGGCAAACCATTTCCGTATTTAATGGAACTAGCTCTCGAAAAACTCGGGACAAAGAAAGAGGAAACCCTGGTCGTCGGCGACAGACTTGAGACAGACATTGCCGCAGGTCAGGGTGTGGGATGCCCTACTGCGCTGGTGTTAAGTGGTGTTTCCACAAAAGAACAGGCCGCTCAATGGACACCGCGGATGGATTTGATTGCAGGGAGTTTGGCAGATTTGGTTTTCTAACCATGCAGCTCATTTACGATCTCACTTTTTCTGAATTAGCCGGTCTTCTCAAAGATTGGGACGAACCCGCCTACCGCGCAAGGCAGGTCTGGCAGGGGCTGTATCAACACCTCTACAGCATGCCTGAGCAGTTTACGAATTTATCCAGGTCCCTGCGCGAGAAAATGGCGGAGAATTTGGTCTTCATGCCTTTTTCAGTGAAGGTCTATCGGGATTCTTCAGACAAGCAAACTCGCAAGACCTTATTTGAATTACCCGATAAGAACTTGATCGAAGCGGTCTTGATGCGTTACGGCGACCCCGCTGACACTCATGACGGCTCCGATGCCCGGACATCAAAACCAAGGAGAACACTCTGTATCTCCACCCAGGCAGGCTGCGCCATGGGATGTGTGTTCTGCGCTACGGGTCAACTTGGATTCAAGCGTCACCTCTCAAGCGGAGAGATCGTGGCACAGGTCATGTATTACGCGCAAATGTTGAAGGAGAAAAACGAAACGGTCAGCAATATCGTTTTCATGGGCATGGGCGAACCGTTCCATAATTATGAGAACACCATGTCTGCCATTGACAGGTTGAACGATTCCCAGGGCTATAACTTCGGCGCAAGGCGTTTCACGATCTCGACCGTCGGGCTGGCGCCGCAGATCAGGCGGTTTGCCGATGAACAGAGACAGGTCAATCTCGCCATCTCCTTACATGCCGCCGATGACAACGCCCGCGTAGAAATGATGCCGGTCAACAAGCGCTATAAAATTGATGAGTTACTGGAAGCCTGTAAATATTACGTCATGAAAACCAGCCGCCGAGTCTCATTTGAATGGGCATTGATCAACGGCGTCAACGACACCCCCGAAGTTGCAAAAAAATTGGCCGCCAAATTGCGCGGACTCATGTGCCATGTCAACGCCATCCCGCTTAATCCCACTGCGGGATTCGACGGCAAAGCCACAGACCGTCAGCGGGCGATCCTGTTCAAAGAAACGCTGGAGCAGGCTGGAATTCCGTGCACGATCCGTATGCGTCGCGGCATTGACATCAATGCAGGCTGTGGCCAACTCGCTGGGGCGGCGTCAAATTAAAAGTAAGAAGGAGCACCCTTCGGTCCGTTCAGGATGATATGAGGAATTGTCTACACGAAAATCGGAAAGGTCTTGTTATAATTCCTTCTCAGGTCTCATTAAACTTTTGCGGATATCATTGCAGGAAATAATTGATTAAAGTACAGTCATTTATCTTTATCAAAGGTGAAACTCCATGGATCAAAAACGAAACTGGCTCGAACGCCCCATTCACTCGTCGCTCCCCGCGCTAACCAATGAGATCGCAATCTTCGCGGTCATTATTTTGCTGGCATTGGTGACCCGCTTTTACAACCTTGGTTTACGCGTTATGAGCCATGATGAAAGTTTGCATACTTATTTTTCATGGCTGTTGTATCGCGGGCAGGGCTACCAACATTCGCCGATGATGCATGGGCCTTTTCAATTTCACATCATCGCGCTGACCTACTTCTTGCTTGGCGTCTCTGATTTCACATCGCGCATCCCCGCCGCACTTTTCAGCATTGCGACGATCTGGATGGTCTGGCATTGGCGCCGCTACCTAGGCAAATGGGGCGCGTTGATTGCCGGCTTTTTACTGGTCATTTCGCCCTTCATGCTTTATTACGGGCGGTATGTTCGCAACGAATCGTATGTCGGCTTCTCCGGTATTGTGATGTTATACGCCATCCTGCGTCACCTCGAAGTTGGCGGTAAAAAATATCTCATTATGCTGGCCACCGCGCTCGCGCTTCACTTTACATCAAAAGAAACTTCATTCATCTATACTGCGCAGGCGCTTATCTTCCTTGCCATTTATTTCATCGTGCAGGCCACGCGCCGCCCGTGGAAAAACGCAGAACGGGATTATCGCACCTTCATCATTGCTCTCAGCATCGCTGTTTTGCTCGCAGGCGGCGCTGCGGGATACGGACTCTACACCCGCGATGAAGCCACCCTTTCAGGAAATGAGACTGCGGCCCCAAGCGACCCAAGCGGTATTACATCGCCTCTGACTCCGCCCGAGCCTGCTTCTCTTTCCATGACAATAATCCTGGGCTTAGCCGCTTTTTCTGCGTTCATCGTCACCGCCTTCTTCCTCATTCGAGGCTACTCCTGGGAACGCATCCGCAACGAACGCTCCTTTGACCTGCTCATTGTCACAGGGACAATCGTCCTGCCGCAGTTAGCGGCCTTTCCCATAAAATTGTTGGAAAATACGCTAAAAGTTACCCTTCCAACCACTGCCCCAGAGGTACAAGCCTTAAGTGCAGACCTGCGCTCCATTCTGATTATCGCCGGTTTCCTGCTCGGCATGTTTATCATCTCTGCAATTATAGGTCTTTTGTGGAACAAGGAAAAATGGTGGCAGACCGCCCTGATCTTCTGGGTTCCTTTCACCATTTTATATACCACTGTCTTCACCAACAGTGACGGGTTCTTCACAGGCACGATCGGCTCGCTCGGATACTGGATCGTTCAACAGAATGTAGAGCGCGGCAGCCAGCCCTGGTATTACTATCTGTTGGTACAAATCCCCATTTATGAATTCCTGCCCGCGCTCGGCTTCATACTTGCCCTGGTTCTTGGCTTTAAAAGAAAACCCGCAGCAATGATTGAGACTGGCGAAGAACAAGATGGAATCATCGGCCCGCTTGCAGAGAAGAATACGGAAGAAAGAAACTTCCCCAATACCTTTGGTCTATTGGTTTGGTGGAGCGTAATTACCGTTGTCGCGTTTTCCTATGCGGGCGAGAGAATGCCCTGGCTGACCTACCATATGGCATGGCCCATAATCCTGCTCACAGGCTGGGCTTTGGGACGGGTGATAGACACAACCGACTGGGGAAAATTGAAAGGACGAGGCATCCCGCTCGCCCTGGCAATGTTGGCTATATTTATTGCCAGTACAACAGGCATGGTACTCGCTCTTAACGGGCCGATCCCTCCGTTTCAAGGAAAGGAACTGTCACAATTACAAGCAACCAGCGCCTTTCTTCTGCCTGTAATTACCACCATCCTGAGCGCTGTCGGTATCATTTACTTCTTGCGAGAGTGGACTCTCAGAGAGATCAGAAACACATTCGTTTTGGTCTTCTTCGCTTTTTTGGCTTTGCTCACAACCCGCGCTTCCTTCCGCGCTGCATATATAACATACGACCAGGCCACAGAATTCCTCGTCTATGCCCACGGCGCAACGGGCATTAAACAGGTAGTGGAACAGGCAAAAGAAATCTCCGAGAGAACGACGGGCGGCATGGGGGTAGCTATCGCCTACGATGCAAGCGCTCCAGATACAGGAGTCTCCTGGCCTTTCGTTTGGTATCTGCGGGATTTCACCAACCAGCGTTCATTCGACCAACCCACCCGTTCCTTACGCGATTCTGTCCTCATCATCGTGGACGAGAAGAATTTTGACAAGATCGAACCAGCCATCGGCCCCGGTTATTACCGGGTGGATTACATCCGCATGTGGTGGCCCATGCAGGATTACTTCAACCTTGTCAGCGACCGCGACCCCACTGCCCCATTCCCGGAAGATTACACCTGTAAGGGCATCATGAGTTTTCTGAAATTGCGAAAATCAAAGGATTATTCAAGATTTTGCGAGGGCTTCACCAATCCTAATATTCGAGCGGGTATTTTACAGATCTGGCTTAACCGGGATTACACCCTGTACGCGCAAGCCAAGGGACGCCCGGATCTGGCCCTCACAACCTGGAGTCCTGCTGATCGAATGCGCCTCTATATCCGCAAGGATATTGCCTCCCAGATATGGAACTATGGCGTTGCGCCCACTGTCGTTGAAGCCATCAAAGACCCAACTGAAGGAAAATATGTCCTGCTCACCGCGGATTTGATCTTCGATTCAACGCTGGCAAACCCTGTCATCATGAATGCGCCGCGCTCGCTCGCCTTTGCCAAAGATGGCACAGTGTTTGTTGCCGACTCCCGCAACCACCGCGTTTTGCATCTTGATATGGGAGGGAAAATCCTGCATGAATGGGGCATTTTTGCGGACGGCGTGAACATCCCCATTGGACCCGGGACGTTCAATGAACCCTGGGGGATTGCCGTTGGCCCGGATGGCTCGGTCTATGTCACAGACACATGGAATCACCGCATCCAAAAGTTTACAGCGGATGGTAAATTCATCATGACCTGGGGATTTTTCGGTCAGGGCGAAACACCGGAAGCCTTCTATGGGCCGCGTGGACTGGCGACAGATGCCCAGGGACGGGTCTATGTCACAGATACAGGCAACAAGCGCATCGTCGTGTTTGATGCGGACGGGAATTTCATCGCCCAGATTGGAGGCGCAGGCTTCCAGCCGGGTCAATTCGATGAACCCGTCGGCATCACCCTCGATCACAATGGAACTGTTTACGTTGTGGACACATGGAATCAACGCATACAAACTTTTACCCCGCTTGAGACCGATAACTCCCTCACCTTTCTGCCCGACAAGCAATGGGATGTGTACGGTTGGTTTGGTCAGTCTTTGGACAACAAACCTTTCATCGCCGTAAACGATAACTTGCATGTGTTCATCACAGATCCCGAAGGATTCCGTGTGATGGAATTCGACCAGGAAGGCGCCATTGTTCGCACATGGGGTGAGTATGGAAATACACCCTCAACCTTTGGGCTTGCTTCTGGCATCGCCGTGGACTCAGACGGTCACATCTGGGTGACGGACGGCGCATTTAACCGCATCATGAGATTTACACTGCCATAATGCAGGCACCTAAAATCCCGTGAGTTTTAAAACCCACGGGATTTTATAGTTTTTCATAGTTGCAAAATTTTATGGTGGTATAATGCCGATGCTTTTTAGCAAAAAATCCTCCGAGGGAGACTAATGAAACTCCACGAATACCAATCCAAGACAATTTTTTCCAAATATGGCATCCCGATTCCCAAGGGAAGGGTTGCGGCTACCGCTCAGGAAGCAAAGCAAATCGCAGATGAGCTTGGTGGCCGCGTTGTCATTAAGGCGCAAGTGCTGGTGGGTGGGCGCGGAAAAGCAGGCGGCGTAAAGCTAGCCAAGGATTCCACTGAAGCCGAACAACTTGCGGCCCAAATTCTGGGCATGGACATCAAAGGCCTGCCTGTCCGCAAGGTACTTGTCGATGAAGCCTCTGCCATCGATCAGGAAATCTACTTCTCCATCACCAATGACCGCGCAGCGAAAAAACCGGTCATGATCGCTTCGGCCGCAGGCGGAGTGGAAATCGAAGAAGTTGCCGCGAAGACTCCTGAGAAGATCGTCAAAGTTCATATTGATCCTTTGTTGGGATTACGTGAATACCAGGCCCGTGATGTGGCTGTGGCAATCGACCTGCCGCGTGATTACTGGAAGGAATTTGTGAAGATCGCCATGAGTTTATGGCAGGTCTACAGTGCGACAGATGCCATACTGGCAGAGATTAATCCGCTGGTGATTACAAAAGACAAGAAGTTGATCGCGCTGGATGGCAAGATGATGATCGACGACAATGCACTCTTTCGCCAGCCTGATCTTGCAGAAATGCGCGACACAGACGAAGACGCTCCCTCCGAAATCGAAGCCCGCAGGTTCGGACTTTCCTTCATCAAACTGGAAGGCAATATCGGCTGCATGGTCAATGGCGCCGGTCTCGCCATGACCAGCATGGATGTGATCAAACTCTTCGGCGGCGAACCTGCCAATTTCCTGGATGTGGGCGGCGGTGCAGGCGCGGAAAAAGTTGCCGCTGCCATGCGCATCATTCTGACAGACCCAAACGTCAAGGCTGTTTTGTTTAATATCTTCGGCGGAATCACACGCTGTGATGAAGTGGCGCGCGGCATTCTCACGGCCATGGATGAAGTCAAACCTAAAGTTCCAATGATTGTGCGCCTTGTGGGCACGAACGCCGAGGAAGGCCGCCGCCTGCTCGAAAATGCAAATATGATCACCGCAGAAACCCTCGCCGACGCGGCGAAGAAATCTGTTGCAGCCGCGAAGAAAGGGAAATAATCCATGAGCATATTAGTTGACAAGAACACCCGCCTGATCGTGCAAGGCATTACAGGCAATGAAGGCTTGTTCCACACCACCCAAATGGTCGCGTATGGCACAAATGTTGTCGGCGGCGTGACGCCCGGTAAAGGCGGCGAATGGGTCCTGGATGGCAAGCTGCCCGTCTTTGACTCCGTCAAAATGGCGAAGGATGCCACTGATGCAAACGCCACCATCATCTTCGTCCCTGCCCGCTTCGCTCCAGACGCCATGTATGAAGCCGCAGACGCAGGCATCCCCCTCATCATTTGCATCACCGAAGGCGTTGCCGTTCAGGATATGATGCGCGTGCGGAACTATCTCGACCAGAAGAAAGTCCGCCTGGTCGGGCCGAACTGCCCGGGCTTGCTTACCCCCGGTGAAGCAAAGGTCGGCATCATTCCCGGTGACATCGCCATTTCCGGCAATGTGGGCGTGGTCTCCCGCTCTGGCACACTGACATATGAAGTCCTTTACGCCATGAAGAATCTCGGCATGGGCGCAAGCACCTGCGTCGGCATAGGCGGCGACCCGGTGAACGGCACAAACTTTACCGATGTGCTGCAAATGTTCGAACATGATCCCAGGACCGAGAAGGTCATCATGATCGGCGAGATCGGCGGTAACGAAGAGGAAAAAGCCGCGGAATACATCTCATTAAAGATGACCAAACCTGTCGCATCCTTCATCGCCGGTCTAACCGCGCCTCCCGGCAAGCGCATGGGCCACGCAGGCGCGATCATCGAAGGCGGCGCAGGCACAGCCGCAGACAAAATCAAAGCCCTCGAAGCCGCCGGCGTAAAGGTCGCCAAGCATCCGGAAGAAATTCCAACCCTTTTGATGTAATCGTCATGTCCTTGCGAGGAGGGTGTAAGCCCGACGAAGCAATCCCCTCACAAGGACATATTAAAAACACGTAGAGCCGCCTTCAACAGGCGGCTCTACGGTTATAATCTGAGTCAACCAATTATTTCTTGCGAGCGTCAATGTAATTGACAGCTTCACCGACAGTGGTGATCTTCTGGGCATCTTCGTCGGAGATCTCGGCGCCGAATTTATCTTCAAAAGCCATGATCAACTCCACCAGGTCCAGCGAATCAGCCTCCAGGTCCTCACGGAAGCGCGCTTCCATTGTGATCTTCGCCTCATCCGCACCAAGCAAATCCTTAACGATTGCCTTGAGTTCTGTATATGTATCAGACATTACAACCTCCAATTTAATTTTGATAGACTTATTGTAATCGCTTGGCAAAGTCTGTCAAGCCAGCATTATCAATCACAGGAACACTACCCCATGACAAAAGTTGCGCCAATCGACCAGCGAAAAGCAGACCACATTAAAATAAACTTAGAACAGGATGTGCGTTCTGCCCTGACAAGCGGACTCGAAAAATATCGCTTCATCCACGAAGCCTTACCCGAACTCGACCTGAACCGCATCGACACAAGCCTCAGCCTATTCGGCAAACAATTGACAGCGCCCATCCTTGTCAGTTCGATGACCGGCGGCACGTCAGAAGCGGAGACCATCAACCTGCGCCTCGCCGAAGCCGCCCAGGAATGCGGCCTCCCCATGGGAGTCGGTTCACAACGCGCCGCGATTGAAAATCCCGAACAAGCCCGCACGTTTCAAGTGCGCCGTGTCGCGCCCGATATTTTGTTATTCGCCAACCTCGGCGCAGTGCAGCTTAACTACGGCTATGGAATAGATCAATGCCGCCGTGCGGCGGAATTGATCGAAGCCGACGCGTTATACCTGCATTTGAATCCGCTACAGGAGGCCGTGCAAAACGGCGGGAATGTGGACTTCGCTGATCTTACAAAGAAGATCGAAGAAGTCTGCAAGAAAATCGAAGTTCCTGTCATTGCGAAGGAAGTTGGCTGGGGAATCTCAGAACGGACAGCCAAACTTCTCGCCGATTGCGGCGTCTCCGCCATTGACGTGGCAGGCGCAGGCGGCACAAGCTGGTCACAGGTGGAAATGCACCGCGCCTCCGACGAGCACACTCGTCAACTTGCCGCGACCTTCGTCGGTTGGGGTATCCCAACTGCGGACTCCATTTTGAATGTCAAGAAAGCTGTCCCCGACATGACGGTCTTCGCCAGCGGCGGACTCAAAGACGGACTCGACATCGCCAAGTGCATCGCCCTCGGTGGGACCCTCGGCGGCATGGCAGGAGGATTCCTCAAAGCCGCGTCCGTCTCAACTGAGAAAGTCGTTGAGATGATGAAACTGATAAAGCGGCAGATTGAAGTGACGATGTTTGCGTGCGGAGCAGGCAGACTCCAGGAATTGAGACAGGATAAAATGGTCGTAACGAATTACACATCGTCAAATACACGGTGACTGGATGAGGCCGATGCAGAAATTTCCAAAATTATTTACCGTTCTCTCTCTGGTTGTTATCGCTGGCTTTTTAGTCTTGGTTATTTTGCAATCACAAATAAGTTCCCCTCAATTGTCAGACCCACCCACCGTTGCCCCTGACATGGGTTTCGAGGTGAATATCCCACAAAAAGCGCTCTTAAGAAATTACGTAGCCGTTTCCGTCATGGCGGCTCCAGGAACAATTTGTGACCTAACCTTTGTTTCCCCTTCGGGCGAAACTCATCGCATGCATACAAGCGCAAATTCAAATGGACTATGCGAATGGAGATGGAAAATCGAGGAGTCGCAAGGAAAAGGCTCCGGAAGATTGATATTCACCATCGATGGAATTAGCGAGACACATTTCATCGAAATACGATCCAGTTTCTAAAGCGGGGCAGTTTCAACCGAGAAAGCCGTTGACCGGATGAAGATAATAAAGCGACAGAATGAAGTGACGGATTAAAAGTACTATGTAATAAAATCATTAGTAAATAGAACATATAAAAAAGGACTGGTGGTCAAATAACCACCAGTCCTTTTTACCTGCCAACTTATTACGGATTCGTCTGTTGTCCAGCGCCCCAGCCGCTCATCATGCCGCGGCCATAGCCAGCTCCCATCAAGCCGTTTGGTCGGCCGTTATAGTCTCCATTGTACATTGGGCAATCACCATCATAGCCAGCGCCATTCAGCATGCCGCCTGGTCCATATCCGTGTGAGAGCATCCAATTTGCCTGCTCCTGGGTGATGACATTGGCTTTCACAGCCGCCGCCACAGCATTCGCACGGACTTCCGTCATCACTGCGGGGAATTCTTCAGCGGTGACACCAGCCGAAAGGGCGATCTCGTACATGCTTTCGCCAGCCGCAAGGCGGGTGTTGACGTCATTCACGTTCAGGTCAAGTTGTTTTGCAAATTCGATTGTCATGAAAGTATGCAAAGGGCCTGTTTCGCCATTCTGCATCATGGGGCCATGTCCAGCAAACGGAGGTGTATTATCCTGCGCCAAGGCCGCGCCCACACCGAACACGCCAAGAGCGAATACTACCAAAGCAACGATCAAAATTGTCTTTTTCATTTTATACTCCTTTGAGTGATATTTCAGGCTTATTCCTGATTACGCTCAAAGGATACAACCGCAATGTAAAGTTCTCATAAAGAAAGCACAAAGAGTGGGCAAAGACCACACTGCAAGGCAAAGGCATCATACAATTTATTTAATCGCTCCTCAGAGCCCGGGGAAGCAGGGTCAGCTCTCATACCTCATTCGTCCTCTCCGGTCATCAACTTAATACGTTCCCACGGCTTCAAGTTTTCATCTTCAGCCAGCAGATTTTTCAAGTCATACAACTCGTCACGCAATGCGGCGGCACGCTCAAACTCCAGGTTCTTCGCGGCTTCCTTCATGTGCTTTTCCACCTCATTAATGATTTTGCGCAGTTCACCGCGCGGCATCCCGCTAATGCCCTTCACTTTATATTCACCCTTCATCTCCCCCACAGCTTTCGCAGACATTTCCTCCGTCAGGTCATGGATTTCCTTGTGGATGCTGATCGGCACGATGCCATTATCCAGGTTATATTTCACCTGCTTGGCGCGGCGGCGATTGGTTTCGCCAATTGCGCGTTTCATCGAATCTGTCTCGCGGTCTGCATACATGATCACGCGGCCATTTACATTCCGCGCCGCACGTCCAATGGTTTGGATCAAGGCTTTATCTGAACGCAGGAAGCCCTCCTTATCCGCGTCCAAAATCGCAACCAGGGAAACCTCGGGCAAATCCAGGCCTTCGCGCAACAGGTTGATTCCCACCAGCACATCAAACACACCCAAACGCAAATCGCGCAGAATGCTCACGCGCTCAAGTGTCTCCACTTCCGAATGCAAATAATTGACCTTGATCCCCAACTCTTTCAGATAGGTCGTCAAATCCTCAGACATACGCTTGGTCAGGGTTGTGACTAGAATCCGCTCGCCTCTTTCCACCCGCTGCCTGATCTCTCCGAGCAGGTCATCCACCTGGCCTTTGGTGGGACGCACATCCACCTCAGGATCCACCAATCCGGTTGGGCGGATGATCTGCTCGACCACCTGCTCGGCGTGTTCCAATTCATAAGTGGACGGAGTTGCAGACGTGTAAATCGTCGCGCCCATCACCTGCTCAAACTCGTCAAACTTCAGCGGACGATTGTCCATGGCGGATGGCAGGCGGAAGCCATATTCCACGAGCGTTTCCTTGCGCGCGCGGTCACCGTTATACATGCCGCGAATCTGCGGCACAGTCATATGACTCTCGTCGATTACCAGCAGATAATCACTTGGCAGAAAATCGATCATCGTCCATGGATGCGAACCAGGGGCGCGCCCGTCAAGGTGCCGTGAATAATTTTCAATCCCAGAGCAATAACCCACTTCCTTCAACATCTCCAGGTCATATCGTGTGCGCTGCTCGATACGCTGTGCTTCCAAAAATTTGCCCTGGCTTTTATAGAAAGCCAGGCGTTCCTCCAACTCTATTTCAATGTTCTTGATCGAATCCTTCAATCTGTCCGCATCGGTCAGGAATTGCTTGGCTGGAAAAATCGAAATCTCATTCGGCTCGTCAAACACTTCGCCGCTGACAGGGCTGAACTGCATGATGCGTTCCACTTCATCGCCAAAGAAAGTAATCCTAAATCCGCGCTTATCTTCGTAGGCAGGGATAATTTCAAGCGTATCGCCGCGCACGCGGAAGGTACCTGGACGCAGTTCCATGTCGTTGCGCTGGTACTGACTCTCGATCAACTGCCGAAGCAAAGCATTGCGGCGATAGATCTCACCCACCTTGAGAGTGACCGTCCCCTTGCCGAATTCTTCAGGCGAACCCAGGCCATAAATACAGGAAACTGAAGCCACGATAATGACGTCACGCCGCGAGATCAATGCAGTGGTTGCTGCGAGGCGCAGACGCTCGATTTCCTCGTTGATCTGAGTCTCTTTTTCTATAAACAGGTCGTGGCGCGGCACGTAGGCTTCAGGCTGGTAATAATCATAATAGGAAACAAAATACGAAACCGCGTTTTGCGGGAAGAACTCTTTGAACTCGGCGTATAACTGAGCGGCAAGAGTCTTGTTGTGAGCCATGATCAAGGCAGGCTTCTGCAATTCCTGGATCATGGATGCAATCGTGAAAGTTTTGCCCGTGCCTGTGGCGCCGAGCAAAACCTGATGCTTGAATCCTTTGTTGACACCGTCCACAAGTCCGCGGATGGCTTCGGGCTGGTCGCCCATGGGGATGAAGGGTGCTTGCAGTTTGAAATCCATGTTTTTTCCGTCGATCAATTATAGGAACGTGTGTTCTATTTTACTCCAAAGGCGGGGGGAAAACCAGCC
>CAZEGE010000037.1:24622-27341 GCA_964511765.1 uncultured Anaerolinea sp. | reverse complement strand
GGCTAAAGCCGCTTGCTCAGTGCGTGAAAGCGATTTCGACAAGCTCAATCCACTGCCTTCGGGCTGGCGCAACGAGTCGGATTTATCCGACTTTCACGAACTGCCCACAGGGGGCTGTGCCAGGCAGGGAGGCTACGCAGTCCCGCGGATTTTGTGATGAAAAAACTCGGAGAATATTCTCTCCGAGTTTTGTTTCTTACGCGGGCATGTAAGCGGTCACTTCCACTTGCCTGTGACGCTGGCGGGCGTCGTTGACGGTTATTTCGAGTCGTTCGGCAGTTTCATCGGCAATCCAGTCCGTGCCGCATTGGTCACAGACAAGGGCAGGTACGTTCCGCACAACAACTACGCCAAAGCCGAGGTCAACGGTGAATGTGGTTGTGCCTTGCGTTTTTGTTCCACCGCAAATGTGACAAATATTTTTTGTGCTCATGGTTTCCTCCGAGTTCGATAATCAGACTCGAACACGTCTAAACTTGGTTCATAGGCGGTGATGATGGCAACTTCTCCATCGGGGTCAATGGACAAGACAACGTGAATGGGGCGTTTCTTATCCCAGCCGAGAAATAATGCGGTTGGCATTGGACGGTCAGTAGAATAATCCTCGATGACTTCACCGTTCGATGCAACATCTAAAACCATATTGCGACTCAACCCACGCTCCAACATCCGCTCAAGGGCATGTCTACGCCAGATAATCTTTCTCTGGTTAATTGATTGGCGAATTTTGTTTACATCGAAAGTTTCTGTCACAGATTGATTTTACCAGATGGATAAAAATAAATTTCATTTTATACGGAAAGCTTGCAGACTGACACAACGAGTCCACTTTTAGTGGACTTTCATGAACTGCCCACAGGGGGCTGTGCCAGGCAGGAATTTATTCCGCCGATTCAAAGGATGAAAAACGGTCTCGGACGGAATGCCAATGAGCCCCACCCGCCCTTCGGACACCCTCCCCACGAAGCGTCCGCAAGGTTGTCAACGGACTTTATAACGGACAAGCGGATAGAAGCGGATGTGCAAGCGAGGTTGCATTTATATAGTGCAGATATTGGAGAGGGAAATGCGATGCAAAGATAAAAAACGGTCTCGGACGTAATGTCAACGGGACCGTTTTTGGGGGAGAGACAATTCCATTGTAACAACCTGGCAGTAAAAAACAAACCGAATTTCATGTATAATCCCTTTGGAGCATGAAGCATGGAAACATATCGTGTCCGAACCACTGTTTCAAAGGATGGGCAGTTGTCCATCGAGGGACTGCCCTTTCGCGCGGGCGCAAAGGTGGAAGTGTTCGTCCGCAAAGAGGAGAAAGACCGCCAGGCACTGGTGCTGGAATTGAAAGCCTTGTTCGAGGAAATCCAGTCCCTGCCGCAGGCAAAGACCATCACCGAAGAGGAGATCGCCGCTGAAATTGCCGCCTATCGCGCTTCCAAAGCCAGATGAAAGTCGTCATTGACACCAGCGTTTTACTCTCAGCCGCCTGGAGGGACAAATCCCCCGAGGCGGTTATTCTATGGGTAACAGTTCAAGACGACTGGGAATGGGAAGTTTCGGAAGAAATCCTTGCCGAATATCGCGAAGTGCTTCATCGGGAAAAATTCAATCTCCTCACAGAAAAATTGGAGCGCTGGGAACGAATCATCACAAATCTGACCAGTCCCATCGAAGTGGACATTGACGTTGATTTCCCGCGCGACCAAAAAGACGCCATGTTCCTTGCCTGCGCGCTGATGTCCCATGTGGATTTTATGATCACGAGCGATAGCGATTTTAGCGACATGAAAAAAATGACCGACACAACCATCGTCTCGGTCTCGGTTTTCAAGCGACTGTTTGTTGATGGATAAAAGGGACGGAAAACTCGATAAATATTGAAAACGAAAAACGGTCTCGGACGTAATATCAACGGGACCGTTTTTGTTTTTGGCGGGATGGGATTGAAAACACAAGTGCAATGCAGTAAAGTAAACATGCAAGTGTTTAAGCAATTGTGATTTCGGAAAGGAGGAAATAATGGGTGCGCGCAAAATGATCTTTGCGAGTCTCCTGCTTTTTACAAGTCTGGCTTGCCGTTTTCTGTTCTCAAACTGGGAAGAACCACCAACCATAATATCGTCGCCTTTTGAGTCGCCCCGTCCATTCGAGAACGAAAAATTTAGCTTCACCATCCCCGCGGGGTGGCAAACCATGGAAGAACTTTGGGGACAGTCTCAAGAATCGCAGAAGGATTACTATGCCTTGGGAGTTGAAGAAATCATCATGATTACCAACGCCCGAGTCCAGGCAGATGGTACCTATAGCTCCTTTTTTGCAATAGCTTCTTCCCCCTTGGCTGGCGGGACTGATCTCGATGCCCGCTTCCACCAAACCTACGATCCGCTCATCCCTGACCTGAGAGAGGTTTCACAACAAAAGTTCGAGAGCGGCGCTTTGAGCGGATTGGAGATCACCTATCAGCGTCCGTGGGGAGAACCATGGTGGCAGTTTCACGATCTGTGGTTAGAGAAGGATGCTGTGATCTATGTTCTTTCATTCCATGCCTCCCCCAATGATTTTGAACAGCATCAGGACGATTTCGATTTGATCTTGAATAGCTTCAAATTTAAGTAACTTATTTGCCTTCACGGGTACATATCTACAATTGAAAAACGGTCTCGGGCGTAATGTCAACGGGACCGTTATTGTGTTTATTGAATGTAAAATTATTCTGCTT
>CAZEGE010000037.1:0-24522 GCA_964511765.1 uncultured Anaerolinea sp. | reverse complement strand
GCGTAATGTCAACGGGACCGTTATTGTGTTTATTGAATGTAAAATTATTCTGCTTCTGAAATAACAATAATGGAAATCTCTTTTACGCGTTTCAAGTCAATATCGTTAGTCAGGAAGGCATCACATTCTGCTTGAATGGCAACCGCAAGTTGTAAAGCGTCTGTCAAAGTCAGGTTGTAACGAGCGCGCAAGTCAGCGGCTTTGTCCGCGGTGATTTCGTCAATGGGATAGAACAAAACGCTTTCGCTGTTCACAAGCAAGTCTGTAAAAATTTGAGCTACATCAGGGTTTTCCTGCTTATATGGCAAAACAAGACATTCCGCAAGCGTAATTGGTGAAACCACTGCCATCAGTTTGCCATCGTCCAGTCTACTGAATATTTCCTGTGCTTTTAGCGCAAAGTCAGGATTTTTCTCAACAAAGTAAATCACAGGGGCTGTGTCGAGAAATATTTGCTTCACCTTACCAAGTTGTTTTGCTAAATTCATTTTCCATCCCTGATAACACGCGCACGGCGATTGCCATCGTCGCTGCGAGAGCGGCTGATGTAAAGTTGCGCGTCCATGCCTAATGCGGGATAAGGTAAAAGTCCAGCCGCGTCGCGCCATTTACGGTGCGATTTACGAGTTGGCATTTCGTTGCGCACGCCTTGAATGAGACGGCTCGCGATTAATAGACGCTCGGAAGGAGTGAGATTACCTGCACGTTTAAGGATTTGATCAATATTTTGAAGAGCCATGGTACACCTTTCAGTCTCTGAGAATATTATACCGTCATCTTCGGGTTGCGGGAAATACAGTGCAAAGATGAAAAACGGCCTCGGACATAATGTCAACGAGACCGTTTTGTGTTATCTGCAAACCTGCTACCGCTTCACGGAATCGACTTGTACCATTGAGAAAGCACTTCCTCCGCAGGCTTGTCACGAATATTATATTCCTTGGTGAGCGGCAGGGTTTCCGGGAAGTATACAAACGGGTAGACGCCGATGATGTAGTCCGATCCTGCGACGGCATGCATGATCGCGTCATATCCCATGGCCTGTTCCACCAGGTCGAGGCTGAACTTGTCCGAGTAGGGCTCCCAGAGTTGGATGGCCGGATCTTCTCCATCCAGGAAAGTTGTGCCCTGCAAACCGCCGTCCACGCTGGGGTAGGCAATCTGAGTCAAAATAACCGGCTTTTTATATTGCTGATAGAGGGGCTTAAGGCATTTGTCGAAGATCTTCAGCGCATTGGCATTTAATTCATCCTGAGAGGGATCGAGCCGGGTGGAGATCCCCGCCCAGAACCCGGCGGAGAAGAAATCCCAGTTTCCGCCATCGGAAACTGGTTCGCAATACAAATCCTTTGCAACATTACCTCCCACATAGACTGCGCGTCCAAATTCCCCATTGTAGTTTTGGCGCATATCGTCAAACATGGCATCGAGTTGTTGGCGGTATTGAGGCGGGATATTGTCGTTGACGAAGTATCCCGGCGCGGTGGCCATGAATTTCACATTGTAGCGATTGGCAATGTCCACATGATATTGCAGATAATTCCCATACTCTTTTAGCCACTGCTCCCACCAGGCGTCATTTAGAACACCCGCATCCGGGATGGAACAACAAACCTGCGGAGCCATGTAAATATCAAAACCATCCTCCTGCATTTTCGACAAATGTGCATTGAGCTGTTCGTCGGAATAACTCTGACCGACTCTGCCAATCACCGGCAATGGTTCGGTTTGAACGTAGTCCCATGTAGGGGATATAGACACCCATTTGATATTATGAGCGGTCATGCGCTGGTCGGTACTTTCTATTAAATCATCAAATGGATCCCACCAGAAGTCAGCCATCAAAACCCCCTTCTGGAAGGGTTGATCATCCACACGCGGGACAAATGAGATCGGATGCGCGTCATAAGTCGGCAGGATGGCGCCGGATTCCGGCAGCCAGCGCCATTTATTGACCGTATCATCGATTTCCAAACTACCATCAGTGGTTACGGAACGATAGGTATCCTTCGCATCGGGGTCGAACTCCTCATCTGTCATATAAGCCAGCCTATCGCGATTATATTTATATCTTAACGCCCCGCGGCTTTGCAGGTCTTGATAAAAGGAACTTCCGCTCAACTTCCACACGTAATCGGAAACATGTTCCATTTTAGGGTAGTTGTAGAGTTCCCCGTTCTCGTCATAGAATCCGATGCTGACAACCGTATGCTCCGGCGTATTGGAGGGCACGGTGACTGTAAAGGTCAGTGCTGGTTCTGCGATGGGCAGGATTTCAGCGAGAGGTGGAATAGCAATGCTGCTACCTTCGCACCACGGTGGCTGCGGCCACGGACCTTGAGGCGGACATAATCTGGCAAAGAACATTACCGCAACGCCTGCAATACATAACCCGGCTGCAGCCAGCATGAGGATCAAACAGGAATTCAAACTCTTTTTCATGACAAACGCCCTCCCAAAATGGTCTCGTGATATCTAATCATACGTCCTGAAGGAAGCATTCTAATTATGAAATAAATCATCAAAATGAATGACAAATATCCTTTGCCTGGTTTTCTGATTATCCATTGGGCGTGTTTCATAGGAATTTGGGATGGAGTGGGAGGTCTTTTGCTGTTCACAAAACGGCTTCAAAAATCGGTCCCGTTTGGAATGTGGAATCTCTCCCACCGCCCCCTGTGGGGACCTTCACAGGCAATCTCCGCAATCCACTTGCACTGGCATTATCCACAGTCCGTAGTACAATGAAATCAGTTCACCAGATAGTGAAAGAGTTTGTAAATTTTGTTTTGCCGAATGCGGGGGAATGAAAAGTCACTTGTAAACAAAATCATGAAGCTCCCAACGATTAAATATCTGACAAGCACCGCTCTGAGAAGGTGCCTTGAGCGTTTAATAAAGATGAGGAGAATGACATCATGATGAGCAGAGCGATATTCGAAGAAAATTGGGACCAGATCCGCGGGCAGATCAACGCCAAGTGGAGCCTGATGGTTGAGTATGATCTGATCAAAGTGGACAAAGCAGAGGTGAAGTTCGATAAATTCGTCACCATGCTGCAGGTCAAATACGGATATACCCGTCAGAAAGCCAAAGAGGAAATTGCAAGACTCTGGGCAGAATATGAAGCCGTCAATAAAAGCAAGGCGAAACAATAAAAGGAGCAATACAATTGGACACAACCACAGTCAAGACCAAACCAAAACGACCCTCCAAAGGGGTGGCCAGGCATAATCGCAGGGTAAAACAGGAAGCCCGTAAAAACAGTGTTCCGGGCACAGAAGTGAAGAAAAAGCGCCCCGTAAAACCACTGAGCAGTTGATTTAATCAAAAATCGGAACAACAAGTTCCGATTTTTGATTCGAGTGACATAAGCATACTCATTGGCTGGATATTATTATTTTATATATCCAGATTCCTCACGCTCTTCGCATGGGTTTGGATAAATTTCTTGCGAGGGTCGACAGCGTCGCCCATAAGCATATCAAAAGTCCGGTCGGCTTCGGCCGCATCTTCCACTGCCACCTGGAGCAGGGTGCGGTTGGCGGGGTTCATGGTTGTCTCCCACAATTGATCAGGGTTCATTTCGCCAAGACCTTTGTAACGCTGCAGATTCGCCTTATCGCCAACCTCTTTCACGGCCTTGTCTTTCTCCTTGTCGCTATATACATATCTCACCTGGTTCTTGTAGGCAATGCGGTACAACGGAGGCTGCGCAATATAAAGATGACCGTCCTCGATCAAGTGCGGCATATAACGGAAGAAAAACGTGAGCAGCAAAGTACGGATATGACTGCCGTCCACGTCGGCATCGGTCATGATGATGATGCGCCCGTAGCGCAGGCCTTCGAGATCGAAGTTGTCGCCGATACCGGTACCCAGCGCAGAGATCAGCGACTTGACTTCATTGTTGCCGAGAATCTTATCGAGACGGGCACGCTCGGTATTCAGGATCTTACCGCGCAAGGGAAGAATTGCCTGGAAGTGACGATCCCGTCCCTGTTTGGCTGAGCCGCCCGCCGAATCACCTTCCACAATATACAATTCGGTTTTGCTTGAATCGCGTTCCGAGCAATCCGCCAGTTTGCCGGGCAGGGTAAGCGACTCAAGCGCCGATTTACGGATGACAAGATCGCGCGCTTTGCGCGCCGCATCACGCGCACGGGCAGAGGTGAGGCATTTGGCGATGATCGCCTTTGCCGCTTGCGGATTCTCCTCGAGGAATGTGCCAAAGGCCTCCGCCACCACCTGTGTGACATAGGTCTGCACTTCGGGATTCATCAACTTGACTTTTGTCTGTGATTCAAACTGCGGATCCGGATGCTTGACGGAAACAATGGCGGTCAAACCTTCGCGGGTGTCATCGCCGGAGAAGTTTGGGTCGGCATCCTTGAGCAAACCATTCTTGCGCGCATAATCATTGACCACACGGGTCAGGGACGAACGCAAGCCGGTGAGATGCGTCCCGCCGTCAATCGTATTGATCGTATTTGCAAATGAATATACAGATTCCGTATAGGAGTCGGTATATTGGATGGCCGCCTCAATACCAACATTTTCTATTTCTTTTTCCACATGCACAACGGAATGAATGCCCTGGCGGTTGCGGTTAAGATACCGCACAAATGAAGTGATACCGCCCTCAAAATAGAAGGTCATTTCACGTTCGGCGCGTTCATCCGTAAATCGGATCGTAACGCCTCGGGTAACAAACGACATTTCGCGGAAGCGCTGAACGAGCGTGTCAAAACGAAAATCGATATCTTCCGTGAAAATCTGCTTGTCAAATCTAAAGATCTGCTTGGTGCCAGTCTCGTCCTTCACTTTGCCGATTTGTTTTATGGGGCCCTGCGGCACGCCGCGTTGATATTTCTGCTGCCACCACTTGCCATCACGTTTGATCTCGGTCACCACCCATTCAGAGAGGGCATTCACGGCGCTTACACCAACGCCGTGCAAACCGCCGGAGACCTTGTAGCCGCCGCCGCCGAATTTACCGCCGGCGCCGATCACCGTCATGACCACGTCCACGGTTTCCATGGGATGTCCCTTGGCGTCCTTTTTTGTTGGGTGCGGACCCACTGGAATACCGCGACCGTTATCCTCAACGGTCACGCTGCTATCCGCGTGGATGGTTATATTGATGGCGGTACAGTACCCGGCCAGCGCTTCATCGATCGCATTATCAACAACTTCATAGACAAGATGATGCAAAGCTTTAATATCGGTGCCGCCCACATACATACCCGGGCGTTTCCGTACATGCTCGATACCCTCAAGAGCTTGAATGGAATTTACATCGTAATTAATTTTCTTTTCTTTTTCAGCCATAAAAACCTCCGACGATTGTTACCGTCCAGCTAAGCCTGTTTAATCGCCTTGATCGGGCGTAGTTTTTCGATCACGCTCTGCAGCCAGGCGCTCATATCGCGATAATAAATGAAACTACCAGCCAGCAAGGCGGTTGTGACAAACGAATGGCCAAAGATCCCCACCAGCGTCATCCACGAATCTTCCGGTGGAATGTGCCACAAATAGTTCATGCCAAAGGAAAGCAGGAACACGGTCAGCACGAACATGCTGCTCGTGGGGAGTGTGAAGCGAGTCAGTTGGATGCTGCTGATAATAGAGGTGACGACATTCTGCTTCTTCACGAAAACGCCGTGCGGCAGGAAAAATAAGGGTACGATCACCCACATGGAGGCCAGGCTGAGAAACACTATTAACAAATTCGCCAGAATCGCATTTATTTGTACTGCCAACAACAAGACCAGGAAGAGCGGCAGGCCGATTCCCATCAAAAAGATTCCACAGAAAATGGAAACAAGAATAGTTTGCAAGATGGCGCTGAAAGTGCGAATCCCGCGTTCATTTTCATTCGGCACCGCAATCCATGCCACACTGCGGAAATAAAGTCCGCCACCGATCCAGCCGAGAATCGTGAGCAGGAAGACCCAGGCGGGAAAGCTCAAGGCGCTGACCTGCAAAATGACGGGATTTCCAAAGGGTGTGGCAGATCCTTCCTGGGGGAGCAGCAGGCTTGAGATCCCGATCGGAAGCGTGCGCAAAATCCAGAACAGGTTGATATGTGGGATCGTACTCTCGTACCAATCCAATACGCGTTGGATGTCCTGCGCCGACACGCCGCCTCTCTGCCAGATGGTCACCACATCGCTCTTGATCGAGTTGAACAGGGCGTCTATCTGCAAACGCGGACCCAGCCACATGAACAGGTTTAACAGGAACGGCATAAGGATGGCGGTAATGTGCGAAGCTATGATGTCAAAGCCGGCCTTGACGGACCGAATGATGCCCGGCGGCGGGGGGAGATTTTCTATTCGTGAGACTTCCATAACCAGTCGATTCTACCATACCTCCGCTTGCATTCATGCGTCCGCACAGGTACAATCTTTGCATGCAAGAGAAGCGTTCCTACCTGCCATCCGCGGATCGTATTGGCGTTTTGATCGCCTCTGTTTTACTGGCTTTTGCATTGACGAGGCTCATCCAATCGCCCCGCCTGACACTCACCCTTTCACTGCCTGGTTTCTACTTTGCCTTCCCCCTCACCCTGGGTACATTCATGACCATTCTCGCCGCCGCGCTGACTGCCGCAGGCATGGACTGGCTGACCCGTACTCATCCCACGCTTGAGAAAAAACCAAACTTCGAGCATCTCATGCTCCCTACGATCACAACCTTTGTACTCGGTGCGCCGCTTGCTCTCCTGCCGGATGGCAGGGCATGGTGGGTTGGGTTTGCATTCAGCGCAGTTCTGCTTGTGACTGTTTTTATGGCGGAATATATCACCATTAATCCCTCCGCACCGACTTATGCACTGGCGCGCGCAGGACTCACGGCGCTGGCTTATGCCTTATTCCTGATCCTTGCCACATCCCTTCGTTTTTCAGGCGCGCGCATGTTCGTGTTGGTGCCGGCCATCTTCATTGTGGCTGGGTTAATCAGTCTCCGCATCCTTCATCTGGACGGAACAGATCGTTGGGATTTTCCCTGGGCAATCGGCATCGGCGTTATTTGCGCACAGGTCGGCGCGGGCTTGCATTACTGGCCGCTCATGCCCATCCAATTCGGTCTCGCGCTTACGGGTCCGCTTTATGCGTTGACAACATTGTCTGTGAGTCTGGCAGAAAATACTCCCCTGCACCGCGCAGTGGTTGGACCGGTCATCATCCTTGGCCTTGCGTGGATCTCCGCGATCTTTATATAGCAATGCATTCCCTCACTCTTTCGAAAGAACAGCTCCAAAAGATGATCGCCTGCGCCGATTTACATGCGCCGCTGGAATCATGCGGGCTTTTGGCGGGGCGCAACTCACAAGTGGAGACCGTGCTTGAGGTAACGAATCAGGCGCAAAGTCCGCTGCGATACGTGATGGATCCCATCGAACAATTGCATGCTTTTGAATGGATCGAATCCAATGGAATGGATTTGCTCGGCATCTTTCACTCGCATCCGGCTGGACCTGAAACTGTTTCGCCCACCGACATCACAGAGGCGGCTTACGCAGTTACCTACATCATCCTGGCATGCATGGACGGTGAGTGGCAGGTCCACGGTTTTTGGATCGAAAATGGCGGCTTTCGCAAAGTGACTTTGCAGGTCATCTAGCTGCGTCCCGGCAAACGGCAAGTAACCTTATTTTGATTTCTGTGTTTTTATGGATACACTCATATCGGAGGAGTTTTGATGCAAACTTTAATAGACCTTGGGATTATCCTTTTGGCGTATGTATTTGGCTCGATCCCATTTGGATTGTTGATCGTTAAACTAAAAACAGGAAAAGACATTCGCGAGGTGGAAAGCGGCAGGACCGGCGGAACGAACGCCATGCGCGCCGCAGGCTTTTGGGCGGGAATCGCAACTGCCGTACTGGATATATTGAAAGGCTTTGGAGCCGTGTGGGTTGCTCATCAAGTCACACCTGATCACTGGGTGCATGTAATCGCCCCGCTTGCCGCAATCCTTGGGCATAATCATTCGATCTTTTTACCCGAGCGCGATGCAGAAGGAAAGCTCATTCGCCTGCGCGGCGGTGCGGGTGGAGCGCCGTCCGTCGGCGGCGCCATGGGGCTTTGGCCCGCCTCAATCCTGATCATCCTGCCTCTCGGCATGCTGGCCTTTTTCACGATTGGCATTGCATCCATCACAACCATGGCCGTGGCGTTGTTCGCCATCATCATCTTTGCCGTTCGCGCTTCACAGGGATTGATGTCCCCGATTGACGTTTGGTATGGCATTGGCGCGGAGATTTTACTCGTCTTGGCACTGCGTCCCAATTTGAAGAAATTATTCCAGGGCAATGAGCGGATTGTAAAATATAGTTTGAATGGCTGGTTAAGGGCAAGGCGCGAGAAGAAAGAGTCTGGCAACCAGTAATCAATTGGCGAGTAACAAATGGAAGAGATTGGCATGGAAAACAAAACAGCGTGAGACTTATTCAGTCTCACGCTGTTTTGTTGCAAGCTGCCCTTCTAGTCCAGAAGAGCCTGCGGAATATCCCCGCCGTTTTCGGCGATCTTCTTCAACACCGTCTTGTGAAGCCAGTTATTCATTTTGACGGAGTCATTCATCATGTCAGCGGGACAGCCGAGCTCAACCGCCAGTTCCTTGCGCGCATTAAAACTGATGTCCAGACCCAGGAGTTTCAGCAGGTCCACGATTGACACTTTCCAGTCAAGCCTTGCGGGGTTTGCAGCGACGAGTTTCTCAAGATTGGCAACCACATCTATGGCTGAGATCGCCTTTGGAGCGGAGGGCACGGGCACATGATTGAGAGCCCTGTCATCCTTTTGAACCCTTTCATCCTTCATGACATGGGGGACACAAGGCTGCGGGAGCGGCGGATTTGGCAGAAACCGGCTCTGAAGACAGTTTTTCTTTGTAAAGACCGATTTTTTTGAGATTTTTTGTGAAAATGCTCATGGGAAATCCTTTCCATTCTATGGGTTAGCGTGAAAGGGCATAAGTGATAAACGGGTAAATCGTTGATTTTGCCCTTATGACAATTTATTATTATCAGTTTTTCTCCCACATCGCCCTGTTAATATTCCCTAGATCTGCAATGCTTCAAAAAAGGACGGCGGATTATTACGGAGTAAGCGATGATCCTGATTGTTAATCTTAAAACACCGTGTATATAATTTACTCGGTGGTAAGATAGTGAAGATAAAAATTCCCTTGTGAGAGAATACCATGAAAAAATTTGTAGCCATAGCGGGTAATATCGGAGTTGGAAAATCCACGCTGGTAAAGATGTTATGTGACCAAATGGGTTGGGACCCGTTCTATGAGCCCGTCACAGAGAATCCCTACCTGGCTGATTTTTATCAGAACATGTCTGCCTGGGCGTTCCACTCGCAGGTCTTCTTTCTCACTCATCGTTTGCGCTCACATTTCGCCCTGGCGCAGCATCCCAATTCAGTGGTGCAGGACCGCAGTGTTTACGAAGATGCGGAAATCTTTGCCAACAATTTATACAAACAGGGCAATCTTACAGACCGCGATTACCAGACCTATCGCGAATTGTATGAAACCGCTGTGCAATTCCTGCCCCCGCCTGATCTGGTGATCTACCTGCGCGCCTCAGTGGACACATTGATGAAGCGCATCTCTTCACGCGGACGCGACTACGAACGCAGGATCACGCCTGAATATTTACAAAACCTCAATATTCTATACGAATCCTGGATCGAGAATTTCACGCTTTGTCCTGTGCTGGCCGTCCCTGCCGACGACCTGGATTACGTGGCGCATACCGGTCACTTGCGCTTGATCGTTTCGAAAATAGACGATAAATTAACCGGAAAAGAAGAAGTGGTCTTTGAGCCTGAAGAAATGGCAAGAGCCGCAGAGGATTAAAACCAGTCTCCGGAGTCAGGTTCCCCGTTTAACCCGACTCCTGATACACGCACTACGCCTTCCCCAATACCATCGCCAGCAACGCCATCCTCACATATAAACCATATTCCATCTGACGAAAATATGCCGCACGTGGATCGTCATCGAAATCCATGCTGATCTCATTCACTCGTGGCAACGGATGCATGACGATCATTTCCTTTTTCGCGGTTTTCATGATTTCGGTATCTACTACGAAAGAATTTTTTACTTTCTCATAATCAACGGGGTCCTCAAATCTTTCCTTTTGCACACGAGTCACATACAAAACATCGGTCGCAGGTAGAACATCTTCGAGCTTGCTGAATTCCTTTTGTGGAATTCCTTTTTCCTCAACTTCATCCTTTACTTCTTTCGGCATTTTTAAAATATCAGGTGAGACGTAATTCAGTGTCACTTTGAATAACGAAAGCAGACGCGCCAGTGAATGGACGGTGCGTCCGTATTTTAGATCGCCGAGCATGGTCACGGTCATGCCATCCACCTGTCCACCTCCCAGTTCCTCAAAAATGGTGAATGTATCCAACAAAGCCTGGGTGGGATGTTCGCCCACGCCATCGCCTGCATTGATGACAGGTTTGCGCGCCGCCTTTGCTGCAATAGCCGCTGAACCCGTTTCTGGATGGCGCAGCACGATTACATCCGCATAACATTCCAGCGTGCGGATCGTATCCGGCAAACTCTCGCCTTTTGACACGGACGAATACTTCACCTCATTGATCGGGATGACCGAGCCGCCGAGTCTTTCCATTGCCGCAGTAAACGATGACGATGTGCGCGTGGACGGCTCATAAAAAAGATTCGCCAAAATCTTGCCTTTTAGCAAATCAAAAGTCCCGACGCGCTCGACCATGCCGCGCATCTCATGCGCCACGCCGAACACATACTCCAGGTCTGCGCGGCTGAACTGTTTAACCGAAATAATGTCCTTGCCGTACCATGCGGCGTTTTTATTTTCGCCGAAAGGCAGGTGTGGGGAGGGGGAGTTGGTGGGCATTTGTTAGTCTCCTTGTTTTTGGTAATTGGTAAATAGTGATTTGTAATTGGTGGTCAAGTAGCCTTGAGTATTCATCGAAGGGCGTATTGAGACCAGATTGGGACCCTGGTTGCGCGCTGAGGACGAATCCCGTTTTATCACATTTTTCTACACTTCAATATTTTCCTGCTCGGACTCACACGACGGGTGGGGTTGATTCTGTTTCGATGAGCTGTTTCTACTCCCAATAATCTATTTCATCTTGCTCATCTACATCTGAAATATTGTTGATGGCGCAGACTTCCCGCAACGATGCTATTAAGCCTCTTACAGCCCCAAGGCCTTCATACAAAAACTCTGTACCAATTTCTTTGTTTGACGCATCATGCACAATGTGGGTTCTAACATCGTTTAATTTAATGAGAGTTTCTTTTGTTTGTTTCTTTATTTTTGCGCCTGAAATTACCTCAACCTTATTCAAAATCCTTGACAATTTTCCTCTCATGACTCTTGCCGCCGCATTTTGAGGCAATTCATTTAGGGCTGTAGTTTTGCTTTCGCCTAATATTTTTTCAAGTTCCTTCAAAGACTTATCATCCTGAAACTCATCTAACAGTAAGTACGTTGTCATTTTTTCTGGTTTTCCTATAAAAACATTTGTTGAAAAATCTTTGATGATTTGTTCCAAATAAGTTTTTAATAAGATAACCATTTGCCTGCGGAATACTTGAACACCAGCCAATAAAATCTGGTTAGTATCTTCATCCCTAAACCTTCGTTTATGAAGGTAAATGTTTTTGGCTTGTTCATCGTTAAGGAAATCGTTATTCACATCAAAAAGCACTTCCAATTCTAGTATTTCTAGTTCTCGCGGAAAAGATTCAAGTCTTGCTTGATTTTGCTTCATAGGGCACTCCAAATAGTTTTCATTTCACTAACGCCTTCACATATCTTCGTGCCCATGCCTGTGGTGAATATCGGGCATGTGATCGTGCTCATGTTCCTCGGCGGGATGCCCATGCTCGTGCGAGTGGACTTCATCCGCGCCCGCATGTCCGTGAGATGGGTCTTTGTGTGAATGGCTGTGCTCGTGGATTAAAGCCGTATGCACATGGGTGTGTGAATGATGTTCATTGATCAATAAAAGAGCGCCGCCGATCATCAAAATTGCGGCGATGATGAAAAAGAACGATGGAATTTCCCTGAAGATGACAATGGACAACAGCACACCCGCCAGCGGAGCTGTGCCATACAAAGTGCTGGTACGCGCCGCGCCTAATCCGCTCATCGAGCGGATGAATAATATTGTGCTCAAGCCATAGCTGACAAATCCCAATGCCAGTGTGCCGAGTATGGTTGTCAATGATGGGAATGGATTGCCGAGAAAAAACGCAAGAAGGAACGAGAATGTGCCTGCCACTAATCCCTTCCATGCCACGATCGTAAGCGGGTCTTTGCCTGAGATGTTGCGTGTGAAGTTATTGTCCACGCCCCAGAGCACACAGGCCAGAATGATTCCTAAAGCGCCGAGCGAGAGGCCAAATCCGCTTTTGAAATTGGTCGAGAGGAAAATGCTCGCCAATGTGATGACAATAATTGCTACCCACGCGCGGCGACCAATGGCTTCTTTGAAAAATAACAGGGCGATCAAAGTGGTCGCCACGCCTTCAAAATTCAACAACAACGAAGCCGTGGATGCGGGTGTGCTTTTCAAGCTGACCATCAACACAATCGGCGCAACGATCCCGCCTGAGATGATCGCGCCTGCCAGCCATTTAATATCTGGGGATTTGATTCCTGCTTCGGCTTCTTTGGAACGAATTCGCTGGGTCAACTTGACGAGAAGAGTCCCTGTCCCGCTGCCGAGATACAAGAACGACGCGAGGAAGATCGGTGCCACGTCACCCAATAATAATTTAGCGATGGGCGCGCTTGCCCCGAAAAATACCGCAGCGAGCAGGGCTTGCAAGATAAACGGAAAAGTGGATGATTTCATCGGTAAAAGATTTGTTTACTAAATTTCGGAAGTTTTACTCATATTCCTGGATCCGTTTCCAGCCCATTGGCGATTGCGATTTCATCGAGTGTAATCTCGATCTCGTCCATGAAATGATCGAGTCCCTGCACTCGTTCTGTGAAACCGTCGCCAAGCAAACCCAACTCTGCGCAGGCATTTTGCCAGAATTTGAGCTGATCGCCCTGCAGCACCTCAGCGGACAGGGTCCATGTGTGCAGGAGAGGCCAGAGTGCGGCAAGAGGCGTTTCACTCCCCAACATGGCTTTGATGGCTTTCTCGTAATAATTCAACCGCGCAGCATGGATGCGCGCATCCACTTTATGCTTTTCACTGGCGGTCATAAAGGCTGATTTCCAGTCGGCCAGCCAGCTTTTTATTTTATCTGCATCCATATGATTTGCACCGATCAGTCCACGCGCCCCAACAGCCATGCCAGGTTTTTGCGCCGCTTCGGCGCGGGCGGGGAATTCAAGCAGCAATCTACGTTCCTGAATGGGGGGGCCGTTTAACTCTGCCACGGTATTAATGGCATGGAAAAGGGATTTCATATATTTTCTAATTTCCTTCGGCCCTGCGGATTCTTCAATTTCCGTCAGATCCATCCAGATGCCGCGGCCGTGCGAAAGCATCTTTCGGCAGCGCTGCAGCATGAGTGGCGGTTGTTCAAAGTCAAAGCCTGCACGCAGACTGGCTTGCACAAAGTCGAAGAATTTTTCGCGTTCATACAATAACATCGGGTCGTACATTTCATAACCGAGCCAGGGATCGCCGCGCAGTTCGCGAGGCGACTTGAATTCGTCCTTTGCGCGGCGGCTGATATCGAGGTGGAAATCAGGCGCCAATTTGACAAATTCGCGCGGTTTGGCAGGCGGATTCTTGTGGACAAAGACCAGATCGATATCCGCTGTGCCGCCGAGCATGGGATCAATATTAAGCAGGGAGCCGGTCAGGTAGGCGGCAATAATATCGGGGTCATTATAGGCCCGCACCTGGACGGTCTCTTTGGCAATGCGGATGAGCGATTCACGAGTGACGCGCATGATATTCCTGCTTATTCCAAAGGCAGACTTGCTTGAAACGGAGTCAGGTTCAAGGTCTGACGGATGCGGTTTTCCGTCAACTGAAGATGCTCCGTATTGCGGATAATGTCCAGGTCGTTGGTATCTATCTTTAGCACAGGCGTATGGTCATAGGGTTTTGAAAAGAACTCTTCATACGCATGGTTAAGTTCATGGATATAAGCGCGCTCCATTTGTCTTTCGTAGGGCCTGTCACGGAAGGCGATGCGGTTCATGAGCGTATCCGTGCTGGCTTGCAAATAGACAAGCAGATCTGGTTTGGGGATTTTTTCTCCGAGCGCTTCATGCACTTTGTGGTACATGTCCAATTCGTCACCTTTCAGGTTGATGCCTGCAAAGAGTGCATCTTTGGCAAAGGTGTAATCCGCGATCAGGTTCTTTTGGGTATCAAGAATCTTGGGGACGTTGCTATTCTGTTGATGATAACGGCTGAGTAAAAAGAAGATCTGGGTTTGAAAAGCGTATCTGGCGCGGTCTGCATAAAAATCAGAGAGGAATGGATTCTCTTCAAATATTTCAAGTAAGACTTCCGCTTCGAATGTCGGCTGCAGGAGGCGGGCAAGCGTGGTTTTTCCCACGCCGATCACTCCTTCAATGGCTATGTACATGAAAAAACGCTCCCTGAATGATGTAAGTCAAGGATACCATAATTGTGTCACCCTGAAGCGACGTCGTGTTTCCGGCAGAGAACACCCTCAACATGACATATCAGAAGTTATAATCCCTTCCATGACACAGATTTGCATTACGCCCTTTGTGCAGGGGACGGGCGGCATGGCATCCTTTCGCCTGAAATTTGAACAGGGATTAAAGACGCGCGGGATTGATATTACTTATGACCTGTCCGCCAACTCTGACGCGGTTCTCGTCATCGCAGGCACCCGCCTCCTGCCTGACCTGTGGCGGGCTCGGCGACGCGGCATTCGCATCGTCCAAAGATTGGACGGCATTAACTGGGTGCAGCGCATACGTTGGACGGGAGTGCGTTATCACATCCGTGCGGAATATGGAAATGCGCTGCTGGCTTTGATACGAAATTATTCTGCAGACCGCGTGATCTATCAGAGTCAGTTCATTCGCAAATGGTGGCAGGATTGGTACGGCGCTGCAAAAGCTCCCCCCTCTGTCATCCTCAATGGCGTGGATTTGAAAGTCTATTCGCAGCATGGTGAACATGAACGTCCAAATCATATGTACCGCATGTTATTACTGGAGGGCAGCCTGGCGGGCGGCTTGAATGCAGGCTTGTTCCATGCGGTGTCTGTGGCTGAAAAACTTTCGGAGAAATTTCCAATGGAAGTGGTCGTGGCTGGAAAAGTGGATGATGCGACCCGTCGAAACTTGCAAAGCAAGGTGCCTGTGAAATTTCTTGGCACGATTCCGCGCGAGCAAGTTCCGCAGTTGGCG
Organism: uncultured Anaerolinea sp.; assembly: GCA_964511765.1. GTDB lineage: Bacteria > Chloroflexota > Anaerolineae > Anaerolineales > Villigracilaceae > Villigracilis. The sequence goes on along the minus strand of CAZEGE010000037.1, from coordinate 9,125 downwards.
CGCTCGTCGCACCTCATGTATTGCGCGGAGATTAATCCGCCTTGCCCGAATTCCGTCATTGAAGCGCTGGCTTGCGGTCTGCCTGTGATCGGGTTTGACAGCGGCTCGCTTAAGGAGCTGGTTTCAGAGGACGCGGGAAGTATTGTTGCATACGGTGCGAATCCCTGGAAGTTGGAAACGCCTGATATAGCCGCGCTGGCGCTATCAGCGGAGACGGTGCTTTCGAAACAGGAGCAGTTCCGCAGATCTGCACGGAGGCGTGCCGAGCTTGAGTTCAGTCTGGATCAGATGGTTGATGCTTATTTGAAAGTCCTTTTGGAGGATTAAGTCATGGATCAGGAAGTTCACAAATTTCTTTTGAAACATTTGCAGGGCATCATGAATAACGACATTGATTCCTATCACGAAACGACAGCGGATGATCTTACGCTATACGAATGGTGGGTGACGCCGCATCGGTTGGACGGGCTGCCGTTCCACGAATTTATGATGACGTCCAATGCGGAGCGCGGCTCTGTGTTTGGCGCGGAGGATAAGGGACATCAAGCGCAAAGCCGTTTCGATCTGGCAAATTTGCACATTCAACGATACGGCGATACAGCGATTGCAAGTTATACCTTGTTGATCAGTACGGCGCTGCCTGAGGGTGTCAAGGTTGCCTCGCATAATGAAAGCCGTGTGATGGTGAAAATAAATAGCGTGTGGAAAGTTGTGCATGTGCATAAATCGCCTGCATGGTCAGCGCCGCATGTGCAGGAAAATTAATGATTAAATTCTCTGGCAAACTCGGTGTGCAGCAGCGGGTGCTCCCCGGTTATCGCGTCCCATTTTTTGATTTGCTGGCGCAGCGCTGCGATGGCGGTCTGCACCTGTTTGCAGGACAGCCCCGCCCTGTTGAAATGATCGCAAGCGGACAGACACGAATTGCAAAATACAAGGAAACAAATAATATTCATTTGTTTGGCGGCCTGTTTTATCTTTGCTATCAACAAGGTTTTATCCACTGGCTCGAAGAAACGAATCCGGACGCGTTGATCGTGGAGGCGAATCCCCATTATCTTTCCACAACATCTGCCGTGAGGTGGATGCACGCGCGCGGGCGAAAAGTGATTGGCTGGGGATTGGGTTCGCCTGCCGTGCATGGCCTCAGAGGAAAACGCAGGTTTGCATTCGTCGGTCAGTTTGATGCAATGCTTTCATACAGCCAGCGGGGAGCGGAGGAATATGCTGCGCTCGGTTTTCCGCGCGAAAAGATTTTCGTAGCGCACAATTCCGTTTCGCCGGTGCCGGAACAAAAACCGAACGCTAAGCCGCGGACTGTGAACCGTGCAACCTTATTATTTGTTGGTCGATTACAAGCCCGCAAACGAGTTGACTATCTTTTACGGGCCTGCGCCGAGCTGGGATCAAATCCAAATTTAGTTGTTGTCGGGGATGGACCAGAACGCGTTGCGCTTGAGTCGTTTGCCAATGATGTATATCCATCTGCTGAATTCATCGGCGCAAAACACGGCGCTGAATTGAAGCCATATTTCGATCAGGCGGACCTTTTCATTTTGCCTGGTACGGGCGGGTTGGCTGTCCAGGAGGCGATGAGTTATGGCCTGCCCGTCATTGTTGCCAAAGGGGATGGCACGCAGGATGATCTCGTCCGCGAGGGGAATGGCTGGCAGATTCCTCCTGATAATTATGATGCGCTCGTTTCCACGATGAAAAACGCGCTGTCTGACATACCGCGTTTGCGCAGGATGGGACAGGAATCATTTCGGATCGTCTCTAAAGAGATCAATATCCAAAAGATGGCCGATGTATTTGTTCAGGCTTTAAACGTTTGATTTACTTTTTTATCCATACTTTGGCGTATCGCCAATGACTTCCCAGCCGCGTTCCAACGCGATGATCTTCAACTTCGCCTCCGGATAGACAGCCACAGGATGATCTGAATTTTCAAGCAAAGGGATATCCAGGATCGTATCGCCATAGGCAACATCCACACGGTCCACGCCCAAACGACTCAACACTTGCTCGATCTTCTTTTCATTTGCCATCAACTCAGCGACCATTCTCACACGCCCATTAACGATCTCAACCGGTGTGCCGATGGCCTGCGCACCGATGCGTTTTGCGAACGGCTCGATGAATGGTTCAACGGCGCTGCTTGCAATATGAACCTGCGCGCCATTTTCACGATGTTTAACCAGGCGCGCAACCACATCCTCGCGGCGTTTCTTCCATAAATTATTCTCCACAACCCATTCAGATGCATGTCTTAATTTTTCGGGGTTTGCATCCTTGATATAAGCCAGGCTGTCCACCATTAATTTTTGTCCCCAGACCTGCCAGTCTATCAATCCATTTTTTGCCAGCCAATAAGAAGGCGTGATGGATGCCATGTAAAAGCTGGCGCGGAGTTTGCTTTGGTTATGTTTTACCCAATCCACCAGGCCTAAAAATGGCGAGCCGGTGGTGAGCGTTCCCATCATATCTGAAACAACGATCATGTTTTCTCCATATTTGAAAGATGATTATAACTTTCAACGGCTTATATTACTGTGCGGTATTGCCGCCATCCACCAGCAATAGATGACCCGTTACAAAAGACGAATCATCCGATGCCAAAAACAAAACTGCACTGGCAATCTCTTCGGGTTTCCCAAACCGGCCCATCGGAATATATTCGCTTGATTCCTTCATCGCTTCTTCAACCGTCACCGGGTCTGAGCCTTTGAAATATCCCTCTTCGGTCCAGCGGTCTACAAACGTATCGCCGGGACAGACTGCATTCACGCGGATGCCCTCCCGCGCATAATCGATGGCCATGGCCTTCGTCATCATGCCCACTGCGCCCTTGCTCATGATATATGGAAATGCATTCTTTCCCGCCACCAGGGACCAATCCGAGCCGTTATTGACGATCACGCCTTTGCCCTGCTTCTTCATCTGCGGGATCACCAGTCTGCACATGCGCCACACCGCCGTCACATTGATGTTTAATGTATCCTGCCAGACCTCTTCGGGCGTCGTATCCGCCGTCCCTTGTGTGACGATGCCGGCGTTGTTAAATAAAATATCAATGCGATTAAATTCCCGCAAAGCGACCTCCACGACCCTTTGACAGTCTCTCTCTTTTGTATGATCCGCCTCAACGAACACGCATCGGACTCCCCTCTGCCTGCATTCCGCTTCGACGGTTTTTCCCAACCCCGAGCGCCTGCCGGTTAAGACCAGATCAGCTCCCTGGTCCGCGAAAAGAAGCGCAGTGGCTTTTCCAATTCCGCTCGTCGCACCGGTGATGATTGCTATTTTATTTTTCAGTTTCATAATTATCTCCGTGGATGTCTTTCTCCCGAAGGACATCGGGACGATGTGGCATAAATGCAGGTGCGCGCTTCGGGAATACGACATAATCATAACGTAAATCTGTGGTTTATAATCTTCCATTATGGATGGCAAGACTCTCAAAGTACTTGAATACCCAAAAATACTCGAACGGCTTGCGGGGTACTGCGATTTTTCCGCTTCGATGGAATTGGCGCGCGCGCTTGAACCTTGCGACTCTTATGAATTGGCAACCGCCCGCCTGGCGGAAACAACCGAAGCGCGCAGCCTATTATCCGTGCAGGATATTGGCATCGGCGGCGCACACGACATTCGCCCCGCGGCCGATCTGGCCGCTCGCAGTGGCGTGCTCGATCCGTACCAATTGCTGGATATCAAAACCACGCTTATCTCATGCCGCGAGATAAAAAAATCGCTGGAGCGCAAAACGGACGAATTCCCACGCCTGGCACAGCTTGCCGCTGCTTTGCCAGAATCCCACGGGATTGTGGACGCAGTCACTCGTGTGCTCTCAGACCGCGGCGAAGTTTTGGATTCAGCTTCGACGAAATTACAATCCCTGCGCCGTGAGATCAAGGTGGCGCATGGACGATTAATGACCCGCCTGCAACGCTACCTGACCGAGTCTGCGAAAAAGCTGCAGGAGCCTATCATCACCCAACGCGACGGTCGCTATGTGATTCCGCTGCGCGCAGAATTCAAGGGAAGCATCAAGGCCGTCATTCACGACCAATCAGCAAGCGGTGCGACTTTATTCGTCGAACCTTTGCCGGTTGTGGAACTCAACAACGAAATGCGTGAATTGGAATTAAAGGAACGCGCTGAAGAGCGCCGCATCCTTGCTGAACTTTCCAAGCTCGTTGGCGAACATGCCAGTGAATTAAAGTACGGGGTTGAAAACCTTGCCATGTTCGACCTGATCCTGGGGAAAGCAAAATATGCGGAAGAGTTGAAGGCCAGCGAGCCAATCCTTTATAAGTTGAAGAGTGCAGGTTTAAAAGCTGCAAGCATCGCTCGGAGCTTATTAACGAGTCCGGGATCAAAAGACGCGCAAGCTGCAGAATCGAACCTTCGACCATCCAACCTTCCAACCTTGAAACTCAACCATGCCCGTCATCCTCTGATCAACGCCGATACGGTTGTCCCGATTGACGTCGACCCGGCCGAAGGGACCCGTGCCATCGTCATCACGGGACCGAACACGGGCGGCAAAACAGTTTCGCTCAAAACAATTGGCTTGCTTGTATTGATGGCGCAAAGCGGTCTGCACATTCCCACACAAAGCGGATCGGAACTGCCGTGCTTTCATTCGGTCTACGCTGATATTGGCGACGAACAATCAATCGAGCAATCGCTTTCCACGTTCAGCGGTCACATCACCAATATCATTCGCATTCTCAAAAAGATCGATCATCGTTCGCTGGTCATCTTCGATGAACTCGGTTCCGGCACAGATCCACAGGAAGGCGCAGCCATCGCGCGCGCGATCCTCAGCCACTTGCTGGAAACAGGTGCGATGACTCTCGTTGCGACCCATTATCCTGAACTGAAAACATTTGCTCATTCCACGGATGGAGTGGTCAACGCCTCCCTTGAATTCGATATCAAAACGCTGCGCCCCACCTATAAACTGACCCTCGGACTCCCGGGCCGCTCCAACGCTTTGGCAATCGCCCAAAAGCTGGGACTCCCGCAATCGATCATTGACACAGCCAAAGCTGAAATTAATCCGTTGGATTTGCGCGCCGATAAATTACTGGATGACATTCGCAAGGAACGCAACCGCACCTCGCGTGAGCGTGAGAAACTGGAAAAAGCCAGAGCCCGACTCGAAACGCAGACCCTTGAACTCGAAAAGCGAATCGAAAAAATTGAGGACGAACGCCGTGAGACGATTTCCAAAGCGCGCGCCGAGGGCGAATTGGAAGTGGCGGTGCTCAAACGCAATATCGACACATTGAAGTCTCAACTTAAAAAAGCCGCTCAGCCTCTGCAAGCCATTAAAGCGATTGAAGAAAAAATGGAAAGGCTGGAAGAAAAGGTTGAAGCGCCTGTGATGAGAAGGAGCGACCAGTTATCCCAGAAGGGAGCTGTGCCAGTAAACAGTAATCTGTCAGTGAGATTGGGCGAGCGAGTCACTGTCAGCACGTTGAATGCTGAAGGTATTGTGACAGCTTTGGGCGAGTCTGATGCGGAAGTCCAAATCGGGACAATCCGTATGCGGGCCAGGCTCTCAGACCTGGTGAGCAGTACCAGTGTGCAGTCGTCCAGCGAGCACAAGGCGGAAGGCAGCCGACAATCATCCATAACCAGCACAACAAAATCGCCCGGCATGGAAGTGGATTTGCGCGGGTTGATGGCCGATGATGCGCTGGATAAGATGGAACGATATTTGGAGCAAGCCTATCTTTCGGGCCTGCCATTCGTGCGCATCATCCATGGCAAAGGGACGGGCAGGTTAAGGCAGGCTGTGCGCGAGGCCCTGCGCGGACATTCGTATGTGAAATCATTTGAGGAGGGCGGCGACAAGGAAGGCGGGGAAGGTGTGACTGTGGCAAAGTTGAACACAGGGTAGGTCAGGTTTGAAATCTGATCTATAAAAGCGTGAAAAAATGGCGGTCTTTATAATATCCATTATGTTTTAACTTCATTTTATTTGATAAATATCCGTGCGACAGGCTCGGCACGACTCTTACCCCTGCCATGTAGAGGCTCGATTCCGCCCATTCTGCTTTGAGACATATAATGCCTGATCTGCACGCCGCAATAAATTATCCAGATCAGTGCATTCTTTGTCTAGAATTGCTATTCCCAAACTGACCGTGATAAGCAGCGGACCACTGTCTGTGCTAATCGGCGGTTCGGCCACGCACCGAAGCAGGCGTTCGGCCATGACACACGCTCCATCGATATCGGTCTCGAGCAAAAGCACAACAAACTCCTCTCCGCCGTAACGCCCAAGAATGTCAATCTCCCGTACGGTTTCCCGGCAGCGCGCGGCCACAATCTGCAGGACCTGATCCCCAACGGCATGACCATAGGTGTCGTTCGCCTGTTTAAATTGATCAATATCAAGCATGATCGCAGTCAACGGATGTTGATGGCGCCGGGCGCGTCCGAACTCACGTTGGGCCAGTTCCATGAAGTTGCGGCGGTTGTGCAGACCCGTCAGGCTGTCCGTGCGGGCCAATTGTTGTACTTCCCCGAACAGTCTGGCATTCTGGATGGCAATGGCAGCGTCGGCGGCCAGGCCGAGAATCAGATCCTCATCTTCCTGCGTGAAGGCCTGCTCTTTTACCTTCTCAGTGAGGTAAAGACTGCCCAGCAATTCTCCTCGCACCATAATCGGCACACCCAGGAAGCTCTTCATGGGCGGATGATTGGCAGGGAAACCGACCGAGCGCGGATCGTTCTTGATTTCAGCCAGACGAATGGGAGCCTTCTCCTGGAGAATAGCCTTTAGCAAACCGAGGCCGTGCGGTAATTCACCGATCAATCCCCGCTCTGCTTCGGTGATCCCGTCAGTATAAAAATGGGCCAGCCCCCCTTTCGCATCCATCACGGCCAGCGCGGCATAGCGAACATCAACCAATTGCCGGGCGGCCTCGACCAGGGATTGCAAGACAGTTTTCAAATCCAGTTCAGAGGATAGGGTTTGATCGATTTCGCGAAGGGCGCGCAATTGGTCCGTACGTCTCTCGGCCTGGGCGTACAGGCGTGCGTTCTGGATGGCCAGCGCTACCTGATCGGCAAAAGCCCCACCCAATCGGGCATGATCTGCTGTGTAGAAGTTGGGTTTTATGTTATCCACTGCCAGCATGCCAATCACCTGGTCGCCGACAATCAGAGGCACACCCAAAAAGGAGTGGATGTGAGCGTGAGTGCCTTCGCGAAAAGCCGCGTAAACTGAAGGTGCATCGCCGAGAATGTTCGGCCTGCGCTGTTGAATGACAACCGTGTTGGGATTATCGCCCGGGATCGGGAAACGCATCCCTATTACAGCCGACGGGTCCGGCCAACCACGCCCGCCAACAATCTCCAAATAACCATCGCCCAATAATTGCACGGAAGCGCTATCATAGGGCACTACGCGCTCCAATTGCACCAGGATTCGTTCAATGGCTTCATCCTGCCTGAGTGTTGACGCTACGACGGCTCCGGCCTGTCGTAAGGTTTCCGCTTCCTGCGCGTGACGCTGCGCCAATTGGAACAGGCGCACTTTTTCGATGATGGCGACCAATTGTCCCGCGAATGTTGTCATCAGATGTTCATCAGCCTCGCTGAAGGCATCCAGCTGCTTGCTTTCGATGTTGATCAATCCGACAACGCGCTCGCCAACCTTGAGAGGTATGCACAATTCAGATCGCATATCTGGATTCACTGCAAGATAAACAGGCTCAAGGCCTACATCAGGAATCCGCCTGGGTTTGCCGGTGGCAACCACCTGGCCAGCCACGCCTCTTCCAAAAGCCAACGTCAAACGTTCTCTAATTGTAGTGTGCGCCGAATCATAAAAGCGCATCATGCCAGCCGCTTCGTCCACCATGCCTATGTCAAGAAAATCCGGCTGGAGTACATTTTCCAGGATTTGAGCCGCATTTTCGATCAAAGTATCCAGGTTAGTCGCTTCCACCCCGACAATAGCAATATCATTCAAAATGGTCAATTCTTCTGCGCGCCGCAAAGCGGCGGCTCGTTGGATTTCAAAATCCGAAGCGAGTTTCTTAAGTTGCATTTCAAGACGACTGCGGATCGAGATAATTTGGACGCCAATGATCGCAGCGATGGTCAGCATTATCAATCGGATGAGTTCGGGTATTACATTCGGAAAAATTACGTAAAGATAGGGTATGTGAATGACAAGAATCCATACCACTGCCCCCCAGCCTGCCCCCGGAGAGAACTTATGCGCAATATATAAAGCCATGATCAAGGCTAAGAGATCATGTGAATCGTGGAATAAAGAGAAGAGCGGGCTGGCGACAATGGGCGCGAAGAAGGGAATGAGCTCCAACACGTTAACCATGGTAAGCAAAATCAATACCAGAAAAATGGCGATGACGATATAACGATTGAGATGAGTGCTTCGCTGATTTTGCAAATTCTTATCTATTTTGTTAGTTCAACGATCAATGTATCCAGAGCCAGATCCAAAGTGACCTGGCTCGTTTTGACTCCTTCGTCAATATTCAACAAGCGGCGGTAGATATTTTCAAGGGTTTCGATTGAAAAACGATTCGCCTGTCCTGTTGTTTTTTCCGCTACGAACGGATGCACACCCAACGCGCGGGCCACATCATCCTTGTTTCCGCGGCCATCCAAAATTTCACGCGCTTGAAGCAGCAACCTGAATTGCCTGACCACCATGCCCCATAACGAAAATGCATCCTCATTCTCAAGCAGGCGATGCAAAAGTTTTTGTGCGGTTTTTCCATTACCCTGGGATAGCGCGTCCACAAAATCAAACACGCTTTGCTGGGAGGTGAGGATACAAACCGCTTCCACATCGGACGCGCGAACTGGCCGCTCCCAATTGACATACGCCAAAAGTTTGGCAATTTCCATGCCCGCCTGACGGGTATCCACGCCGACCATTTCCGCCAGGCGGGCTGCGGCGGCAGGCTTGATCCGCCCGTCTTGTTTCCTGGCCTCGTTGACGATCCAGCCGGGCATATCCCTTTGCTTGGGCAATAGAAATGCCTGGGTTTTTATCAACGCTGAATTTTTCCGTGCCCATTTTACCAGCCAGTGTTTTTCGATTTCCTTCGGCTCCATTAATTCATGGA
>CAZEGE010000036.1:0-27402 GCA_964511765.1 uncultured Anaerolinea sp. | reverse complement strand
GTCAAGCGCCTAGCCCTGCTTCTATAACTACTGTTTGCGAGGAAGCCAGCTAACGAGACTGTCGAAAAACCCACTTTTTAGAGGGGAGGCGCCAGGGGATTGCAGATCGAGCGCCGGGTAATTCAGTCTGAAAGGATTGAGATAGGTCGCCAGGGTCTAAATGGGGTTAGGCGAGCGCTCCAAAAGTGTGGATTTTGCCGATATTGTGAACCAGAGCGAACAATCTCCATTGTACATCCACTTTGGATTTGGATCGTAACGTGAAGCGATGCATGCGCTTATGCACACAAATGTTGGCAAAGACCGGCTCAACAATCCCCAGTCGCCTGGCATAGATGCGCTTGCCCAGTTCGCTGTCAATCTTCGCCTTCATCTCATCGATCGGGTTTGGCTGCTGGGTAGCCACCTGAATGGAGAGATACCTGCGCGAAGTATCCGCCTTGCTCAAACAGCGCGACCTCAAAGGACAGGCGGCGCAGTCTTCGACGCGAGCGCGGTAGACATCATAGGTGCGAAAGCGGTTGAGCTGGTTGCGGGCATGGCAGGAGAGTTCTTTTCCTTGAGGGCAGAGATAGACTTGTTTGGTGGCATCGAAAGAGAAGTCAGCGGCGGAGAAGGGGCTTGGCATCCGGTCGCTGCGCGGAATGAATGCCATCTTTGAAACGTTGTTGATCGGCAAAGCGCGGATCTCGTTTTCGGAATTGGATGTCGGGGATATACGCGTCGAGCTTTTGATCTTTACACAACGTCAAACTGTTGAGAGAATGATAGTTGCTGTCAGCGGTGAGTTGTTTCCCCTGGAAATAGGTTTGGTCTTTCCCAATGGTGGTGAGATTCTTTTTCGCAGCCTCCAGCATGGGAGTGAGATTTTCGTGATCCTGGGAGCTGAAAGCCGCCGCCGCGAGAATGACCTGATGCTTGGAATCGACCAGGGCTTGGGCGTTGTACCCCTGAACGACGCCGTGCGAGGAGGGCATCTTCACCGATTCGTTGTCGATGACATTGCTCTGGATCTCTGTGCCATCGCTGCCCAGCTTGGGCTTGTCCTCATGCTCGTGAAGGAACTGGTTCAATCGTTCAACCTGCACCTGGAAGCGTCTTTGGCGTTTCTTTTGGCGCTGCAGAACCCGTTCTGGCTGCTTGTCCGCCTGCGCGTGTTCGGCAAGGACGCGCAGTACTTTATCCTGCAGCTTATCGCGTTTGTGTTTGAGTTCCTGGATCGTGCCGCTCCATTCTTTGGAGACATTTGCGGAGAGTTTGACGCCATCCAGGCTGAAGTGGGTACCGTCGAGCAGACCCAGTCCCTCGCAGACCAGCAGGATATTGATGAAGAGGGACTGGATCTCGGTGTGCATCGAAGAGATAAAGGAAGCGATTGTGCTATGGTCGGGGGCGTAGCTGTAGGAGAGGGCGATGAAGATAATGTTTTCCTGACAGGCGCGTTCGATCTGTCGTGAACTGATCATCCCTCTGGCGTAGGCGAGCAGGATGACTTTGAGCAGGATCTTCGGGTGGATGGCGGCTGCGCCGGTCTCGTCGTTGTTGTAGCGCGCATCAAAGACCGACAGGTCGAGATGTTTCTCCACCAATTCGCTGATGGTGTGCTCCAGCGTATCTGGAACAAGTTGGTCCTGCAGGGAGATTGGGAGCATGACCAGTTGATTTTCGTTGAGTGGTTTGAATTTTGCCATCAGAGTCCTCTATCATATAGAACCCTATGGCTTTGTGCTAGATTCCCCCACTTTTTCGACAGTTTCAACGGCAAGGCTTAGCGGCAGGGTGAGGCTGGCAAGTGAGGCGGAAGTTCTGGCATTGCGCCCAGAACTCAGGCAGATCGAGTAAAGATGAACACCTCTCCCGCTCGATGGCACAACCTCGCTCTGAGAAAATAGGGCGGGGGCGGTGAAGTGGATTGAAAAAATGGGAACCGCCGTATAATATGCTTATAAGCGTGTAATACTGTAACCGCCCATAAGCAGTTGAACCGTCCGCGCAACCCTAGTTTGGCGGCTAATATCAGCGAGTTACTTTTGCTAGTGATTGGAAGGAATACTCCATGCCAAACCGGAAGTTAGAGTCAGGTCACCAAGAAGAGCTTCGCAAATTTCTAAATAGTACCAGTGAAAATTTCCAACAATATCATGCTCGGAAAGAAAGTCTGGCATGGGTTGCGACGACAATATATCTTGGCGGATTGCTTGGGTTAAATAGCTTGTTGTTTGAAAACGGTAAAATAATATCACTTGGAGCAGAGATGAAGTGGGGATTTGTTGTAGTCATAGTTATTACGTTCGCTGTTACAATTGCGTTTATGGCAAACAACTTGCTGACAGAACCCTTGCCGCACACATTATTTCATCTTGCAACGAAGTCCTTAGTCAATTATTAGACCCAGACTTTAGATTAACAGAGCAACATCTTCGTGTTTGTGATTACGAAGAGTTAGGTCATCCATTCCTTTACCCGAAGATTCTTATAGAGCAACTTAAATCATCTGCTCGCAGACCTCGCCGTATTCTCTGGAACTATTTACCGCCCTATTTGGCTGTTTTAACTTGGACTATCGCTTCTATAGTTTTTATTATTACATCCTGATGACAAGTAAAAGCCGCCCACCGATGAGTAGCAGTTGTCAAGGGGTAAAAAACATTCAGAAAAGAAAGGGCTTTGGACAATCTCCATGATTCTAAAGCCTTTTTAATTGCACGATAATCAGCGGATTCAAAAAAAGGCAATCTTCGTCCGCCCCGCCAGGAATTCCTGCCGAGTTAGGCGCAATCCACCGCAAGATTTTATATCTACTGTTTCAAAGACAGCCCTGGTTTCAAGGCCAGTACTTCCTCCTTTGAAGCAATCCGCCGAGGCGTGCCTTACCCGGTTGCCAAAATACCCAGATAGTCTTATAACTATCAAATTACAAAACAATCCGACCAAAGGACTAAAACTCATGCATGGTGGCGGCTGGCACATGGCAATGCGTTCAGGCGACGAAAAGCCCAAAGTAACAAGAGAACTTTTATTGCGCGTCCTCGCGTATGCAAAACCTTATTGGTGGCAGATCGGCTGGATGTTGGTTACCATTCTCGGCAGTTCGGCGCTGAGCGTGGTCTCGCCGTTGATCTTCCGTCAACTGATCGACAATATCCTGCCCAACAAAGACCTGAACAAATTGGTGATATTCGCATTCGCCCTGCTGCTTGTGCCATTGTTGAACGGCGGCATCAGCGTGGTGCAGCGCAAATTAAACGCGACCGTCGGCGAAGGCGTGATCTATGATTTGCGCGTGGCGCTTTTCACCCGCCTGCAGCGCATGAGCCTGCGCTTCTTCACCAACACCAAAGTCGGCGAATTGATGAGCCGCCTCAATAACGATGTGGTCGGCGCGCAGAACGCCATCAGCAATACCATCGTCGGAATTATCACCAACATCATTCAAGGCGCGGCCATTTTGATCGTCATGCTCACACTTGAATGGAGATTGACCCTCGGCAGTGTCTTTGTCCTGCCGTTTTTCTATTTGATCGCGCGCAGACTCGGTCAACGCCTGCGCACCATCGCCCGCGAAGCCATGGACCTCAACGCACAGATGAATGCGCACATGAACGAGACTCTCAACATCGGCGGGGCGCTGCTGGTTAAATTATTCGGGCGCGCCAACGAAGAAGGCGACCGCTTCCGTCAACGCGCGGCGGGCGTGCGCGACATGGGTATTCAACGCGCCTTCATCGGCTCGTCGTTCTTCGTCATGATCGGTCTGGTCAGCGCGGTGGGCACGGCGCTGGTCTACGGCTTCGGCGGCTGGCTTGTCATCCAGGATAAATTCACCGTCGGCACCATCGTCGCCTTCGGTTCGTATCTCGGCACCTTGTATGGCGCATTGCAGGGTCTCGCGGGCGCACCCGTCGAATTCAGCACCAGCATGGTTTCGTTCGAACGCGTCTTCGAGATCATCGACCTGCCGCAGGACATCGAAGAGAAAAAAGACGCGCTCGTGCTCAGGGACGCCAAAGGCGAGCTCGCGTTTGAAGATATCAACTTCAAATATTCGATCAACGAAAGCATCATGCTCAGCGAAGTCAAACGCTATGGAAGCATGGCGAATGTCACCGCGGTGATGTCTTTGGGAGAAAAAACCAAAGGCAAGGATGGGATGAATGACGCCGAATCAATCGTCGGGGAGGCTGAGGCGAAATCCCAGGCCAGAGTGGTCGCTTTGGAGGGAATCTCCTTTACCGCCAAGCCTGGACAGTTGATTGCCCTCGTCGGCCCTTCCGGCGCCGGCAAAACCACGCTGACCTATCTCATCCCGCGCCTGTATGATCCCACCAGTGGAGTCATCCGCATTGACGGGCATGACCTGTGCGATGTGACGCTGGATTCGCTGGCCGCGGCGATCGGCATGGTGACGCAGGAGACGCACCTCTTTCACGATACCATCCGCACGAATCTGACCTACGCGAAAATGGACGCCACGCAAACCGAGATCGAAACCGCCGCGCGTGCCGCCAACATACACGATTTTGTGATGGGGTTACCCGACCGTTACGACACCACCGTGGGCGAGCGCGGCTATCGCCTGAGCGGCGGCGAAAAACAACGCGTGGCCCTCGCCAGAGTTATTTTGAAGAACCCAAGGATTTTGGTTTTGGATGAAGCCACAAGTTCACTCGATAGCGAATCCGAATCCCTCATTCAAGATGCATTAAAACGAGTCATGGCAGGCAGAACCAGCATCGTCATTGCCCATAGATTGAGCACGATCCTGGCCGCTGATTTAATTCTGGTGATGGATCGAGGAAAGATAGTTGAGAGAGGCACTCATGATGAGTTGCTCGCGACGGGCGGGTTATATAGTCAATTGTATGAAACGCAGTTTAGAGGGTGACCCCCTCCTGCCTCCCCCAAATCCGACAGTTAAATACTGGTTGGCATAAAAACTTTTCATGTCGGATTTGGGGGAGGTGTCCGAAGGACGGAGGGGGCTATAGTCAGTTGTATGAAACGCAGCTTAGAGGGGAGGAATGTAAAAGTTCTTATTTGTCAGCTTTTTTTCTGGCATTCTCCCATTCTGACGTACCCATGCCATAAAAACTGGATAATCTTCCAACTTCAAACGTGCCTTGCATCATCGCAATAAGGTCAAAGACGAACTGCGAAAATTCTGTTTCACTCCAAGTTAACATTGCCCCCATATGCAAATTATCAGCAATTTGAACTGTTTTCGTTAAACCACCTCGCAACATAGACGCTTTTTCTTGTCCAATCATGCCTTCGGTTGGTTGTTCGGAACGCAACAATTTTATGCGTCCCGTAACTGGCAGGGTATGTCCTTCCCCACGCAAGATAAGACCTCCAAAAAATCCGCGATATTGAATGCCTGAAAGGAATTTGAGAAGGGTTGCCTCGCTGTACTCATACTCCCTTTTCAGGTTGAAGAAAATTATTCCGCAACAAAAGGTTTGAGACAAGTGTAGTTTATATTTTTCACTTGGGTCGTCCAAGCCGCTCATTAATGGTAGTAAGTCGCCTAAATGTTCAAGAGCTTCAGAAACAGATTTGGGCGAAAAATTAGATTTTACTTCGAGAACAGCCTTCACATATTCAACAGGTATTGCAAGAGAACGTCCTTGTGAAGAAATATCAGGATCACCTTCAATCCATAAAACAGGTGATTCAAGTTGGTCATAAATTATTACATCGAAATGGGGAGCTTTTTCTCCGCTCTTAATGCCTGTGGAAATAATATAGCCAGATGTCACCCCATATCTTTTAGGAAGGAAGTTAATAAGCCATTTTCGGAATTCAGATTCAGCTACCTTACCATGATAGGTCTCTACCTCATGAGATTTAGCTTTTTCCCGCGCGCTATCAAAAGCATCAAGCATATCTTTGCGTGATGTGAGAAATTATTTCCAACCTTGTGTTGGAAATTCAATCTTAAGTTTATCGGACATGAATTATCCTTATATTGCAACTTGTAGCTAAAACGTAGTCGCATTATAGCACCGCTCCAAAATTCAAAAACCTAGCATGGGCACACGCTCGCGGGGTGGAAAGACTTGCCCCCTTTCTACCAGACACCCACCTTTCGCTCTGCTCGGGTACTATGTCCCCCAAATCAAGGGGGGAGTTGGGAATGATTTTGCTATCAAACAAAAGCAAAGAGACCAGTCTCCTCAAAGGCACTGGTCTCTTTATTTGCAAAGTCTTGATATGCAAATAATTCTTATTTCTCTGGCGGTTGAAGTGCGGGAGTCTCTCCTGGTTTTAGAGCGTCTTGCGTCTCTTTAGTTACAGGCGTCTCATGAGAGACTTGAGGCTTTTGTGTCTCTGAAGTTACCGGTGTCTCTTGAGATTGAGTGTTCTTTCTGATCTGCTTGAGCCTTTCTTTCTGCTCTTTCTTGCGTTTCTTTTGCAATTCTTTTTGACGTTTTTCGTATTGATAGTTTACCTTAGCCACTTGGATTCCTTTCCTATTATTAATTTGATCGAACTCGATAAAACATTATAGCATCCAAGTTGCCGATTTCCTTCTCAATTGGCTTAAAAACCCCTTCGACCTCCATTAATCATCCAACAAATCCGCCAGAAAACTGAATAAACCGCCTGATTCTAATGTTTCTTCCTGTGCCTGCCCTGGCAGGTCGCTGGCTACAACTCCGCTTTGACCGTTAATGAGCACCAAATGCTCGCGTCCGCCAAACGGGATTTCAGTCATCCACACGGGGAGTAAATTAAGTTTAAACGACTCGACCACAAGGTTGGCAGAGGAAGTATGAACGATATTTATCCCATTCAAGAGATACGGTAATTCGTTTTGATATTTCCGAAAAGCCTGACTGCGCGCCTCGAGCGAGGCATCCGCCATGGGCACGTCATAAATTTCTGCAGGCCAGCTTGCAAGGAAGCGCGCATCGTAGGGTTTGAGTGATTTTAAGTCAAAGGCGGGGATCAGCTTCAGGAAAACAGCAGACAGTTTTCGGGAAGCGGGAAGCGGCCAGTCATCCAGCATGACGGGATATTGATCCGTCACTCGAATGACATTGCGCTGATCGTTCTTCAAGAAACCATCGTTCCGGCTCTCAAACACCTCGCCTGTATAATCGATCACGCCGCCAATATCGAAGGTCCACAGCGGCAGGTACAAACCGCGCGGCAGATCAACCTGCTTCTGCGGCTTGATCTTATTTTCCTGCACCCATTGGACAAGAAGTTTTATGGCTTGTTTCTGGGTAAACGCATGCGGAATGATCGCATCGGGAGCTAGCAAGTCCTTTGATCTTTCCAAGCTGACCACATGCGGAGAATCACAATAGACGCAATTCGCGGATATTTGTCCGGGCGGCAGGATGAATTCCGCGCCGCATCCACTGCAATGAAAGACCTGTTCCCGCAAAGGCCTGCCATGTCCCTTCATGGTCGCCATGGCAATGATGAAATCCTTTTCGTCATGAGACGGCCCCGCAGCAAGCGCATGATCGCGCGTGCAATAATCGCAAAGCAGGGATTGACCCTGCGGCTCAAAAGACATGCGTCCGCCGCACTTGGGGCACATGAATCTTTGCGCGTCTGCATCCCGCAGTCCTTCCGGCGCGGCGGGTAATTGATCAGGATTCACCGCTTCATCGACCTGGAGTTTGCCGTCGAGAATCGCAAGCGAACGCCTCGCGCGTGCATGACGCAGGTCATGCGAAAGACAATTCTCCAGCGCTTTGCGTTTTTCAACAGGCTCATCCGTGACCTCGCCCATCCAAAACCACGCTTCGGCCAGCACATCCTGCGCACCGGCCATGTAAATGGCGCGATCCAAATAGCGGCGGGCAGTGCTTTTATTGCCCGCTTTCGCTTCGATGATGCCGGTCCGCAGAAGTTCCTTGCTGTAATTTTCCATGAATTATTTTATTAGCCCTGCCTGGATCTCGATGCCTATGCACTTCTTACAATGGCATCCGTCATTTTTGCAACACGCGCCATTTCCTTCACATCATGCACGCGGATCATGTCCGCGCCGCGTGTGATGCCTACAGAGATGGTCGCGGCAGTGCCTTCCACTCTTTGATCGGGAGGCAGGTCCAACGTAAACCCAATAAACGATTTTCTGGATGTCCCCAGCAGGATCGGATAACCCAATGAGCGGATTTCACCGAGGCGGTTGACCAGCTCAAGATTATGTTCCCGCGTCTTTCCAAAACCGATCCCTGGATCCAGCACAATATGCGACTCGGCAATTCCGGCCTTTTTCGCCAAAGCCACACTCTCGAGCAGTTCCCGCTTAACATCTTCGATCAGGTTTTGATATTCAGAACCGATGTAAGCGCTGCCCAGTTTTTCGCGCACGTCTACGCTGGCAGGGTTGCTGCGATTGTGCATCAGAATCACGGGCGTTTTATATTTCGCGGCGATATATGCCAATTCGGGATCCGCGCGCAGCCCCCACACATCGTTGACAATCTGTGCGCCGGCCCTGATGGCCTGCTCCGCGACCTGCGCTTTGTATGTATCAATTGAAATTAACGCATCCGGAAAGGTTTCATGCACAGCATGAACGACTGGAAGCACGCGCTCCATCTCTTCATCTGCATTGACAGGGGCGGAGCCGGGGCGGGTGGATTCGCCGCCTATGTCTAAAACATCCGCGCCGCAGGCGATGAAATCATCCGCTTGCGATAGAGCCGCCTGAACCACCTCCCCTTTTGAAATGATGCCGTCCCCCGAAAAAGAATCGGGGGTTATATTCAAGATACCCATCACATAGGTACGGGAACCCCAATCAAATGTGAAGTTTCCGATTTGAAGAGCAGGTGATTTCATAATGCGGTCATGTCATTCCCCATTCGGGGACAATATGCGAGGGTGATATATTTTCGCCCGAAATAAGCTCCCGCCAATTTTCAGAAGATTGCTTCATCGGACTAAAGTCCTCTTCGCAACGACATTTAAGGAATCTGATCCAACGGACGCGCCAGCCAGGCTTCCGCTTCGTTGATGTCTGTAAATATCTTCATCGCAGATGCCAAATTTGCTTCAGCGAGCGCCGCCACATTACGGATTGCATCCGCAACAGACTGCTCAGCCACCACAACCGCCACGCGAATGTTACGGGCGGAGGGGTCGCTGTTTGCATCCACAGCCATACGGATGGCTTTTTCAGGAATATCCTTCACGGCCCGCAGGTCGTACAGGTTGCGCGTGCGGCGGTCGGAGCCCAGTAAATGTTCGAGCGCAAATTCGTGCCAGTGCGCCAGGGTGGGATCGGAAAGATCGGTGAAGGTCAATGTCATGCCGCCATCGCCGCGACGGATTACAGAGTAACCAATATTGGGTGCGGATATCCAGTTAAGTGGTTTTGAGTCAGTCATGGGGTTTCTCCTGTTGATATCCGCAATTATAACGCAGGGGAAAAATTATTATTCATTTTTCAGAATCACATGCTATAATGCTGGTCACCCGGGCGCTTAGCTCAGTTGGTTAGAGCACTTCGTTTACACCGAAGGGGTCGGGGGTTCGAGTCCCTCAGCGCCCACAGAATGGGACTCATCACGAACCTTACCAGGTCGGTGTAGAGCAGTTCTTCGAAATGCTGCAACTTGAGCAGCGTCAAAAATTAATGGGATCCCCCGACGCCCTCTTGTGAAGCCGTGATGGTGTTGTAAACTCAAGTTCTTCCCCTTTAAGTTTCTAAACGATCACCTATCTGTGCAAGCGACTGCCACATATAGCGGCTATAGTTTGCAGTACCTTCGGCGTTTGCTTCGCAACGGCAAGCTGGAAGGTATCAAGATCAGTCAAACCTGGCTGGTTGAGAAAGGCGCTCTCGACGCTCATCCCAACCAAGCGAAAAATGCAAGGGGTCATCATTATGGCCCAAGGTTCTTCAAAGGACTATCCCTTCCATCGGACAACAATTAGATGTCGTTATAGTTGTAAGTTTACCGATACCTATTTCCCCCTCCATTACCTCGTGTTAACTTGCCTGTGTGGCGCGCAAATGCATTTTCAAAATCTTTGAGGCGGAAATGTATTTGCGCCTCAATCAGGGTCTTCAGTGTATGGTATGGCAGGATTAATAGGTATGAAATTGTTTTTGAAGAGCAGGCAAAAGTCCGCTTGGTTTCCCCGCTTAGGTATTGGAAAGCCATCAGTTTGCTGATGTTTCATCCTGGCCAAAGATCACAGTGCGGTTGCGTCCGCTTTCTTTGGCTTGATACAACGCCTGGTCTGCGCGCTGGATGATACGGTCAACGCTCTCGTCCAAAGGTTCATGTTGCATCTCGGCAATTCCAATACTTAGCGTGATAGTGAATGGGGTTTTGTCAGTCCCTACATGTAGGGCTGCGATATTCGCGCGGATGCGTTCCGCGACAGGCAGGGCCTGTTGCGCGCTGGCATCGGGCAACAGGATAATGAATTCATCCCCGCCGTAACGCGCCACTACATCGATTACACGCACCTGAGCGACAGCAGCCTGCGCCACCCTCACCAGCAGCTGGTCACCGGCGGTATGCCCAAGGGTATCGTTAACCTGTTTAAAGTCATCCATGTCGAACATGAGAAAAGCCAGCGGGCGCCGATATCGTACGGCGGCTTTGAATTCGCGCGCGGCGAGTTCGAAAAGGTGTCGGTGATTGCATATGCCGGTCAAGCCGTCGGTGGAAGCCAGCAATTTTTCACGCTCCAGAGACTGTTGGAGTTCGAGATTGGCGGTTTCGAGTCCATATTTGGCGAGGCGCAATTCCTCCTCCGCCTGCCTGCGTTCGGTAATGTCGTGCGCCACCATGATAACGGTTGTTTCCGAAAGCGGCGAAAATCTGGCAGATCGCCATACTTCCTTGCCTTCACTCTGCAAGCTATATTCGCCTGCGACAATTTGGCCGCTCTGGATGGACTCGCGGATCTTGGCAAGGATGTAATCAGCCTGCTCTTTTGGCAGGATTTCATTCAGGGTCTTGCCCAGCATTTCCTCCGCCGGGCGATAGAGGTTTGTGGGGTTGGTAGGGGCAATCTTGACATAGTGCCCGTCGACGTCAAAAATGATGATCACTTCCGACATACCGGCAAAGAGGGCGCTCAATTCCGCTTCAGAAGCTGTCAGAGACTCTTCAACCTGCTTGCGCTCGGTAATATTTTCGGCGATGCCTTCGTAATAAAGAATCCTGCCCTCGTCGTCTCGAACCGCATGGGCGCTTTCCGAGACCCACAGCCCGCTGCCATCCTTGCGCCGCATCTGGAACTCGAACGCGGATACACGCCCGTGCTCCGCCATTACCTGCATGAATTCGGCGCGGCCCGGCGCCTCCATGTAGATTTGTGAAGCAATGTCGGTTACTATCGAAATCAATTCTTCCGGCGACTCGTAGCCCAGCATTCGTGCAAACGCGGGATTGACGGTAATGAAACGTCCCTGCGGGGTGCTCTGGAAGATGCCCTCCACCGCGTTCTCAAAGATAGTGCGATATTTCTCTTCGGCCTGATGCAAGGCCTCTTCCACGCGCTTGCGCTCGGTAATATCGTGCGCCACCCACAGCGTGCTGTCTGCATCCAGCGGAGAGATAGTCGTTTGGAACCACAGAGCTTGACCATTGATGACAAGTTCATATTCGATCTGCGTGTTTTGTTTTGTTTCCAGGACTTGCTGTACGACTCCGCAAAAGAACTCAGCTTCCTGGGCAGGGAAGACATCACTTAGGTTTTTACCGAACAATTCCTCGGGCGGTCTGACCAACAGCCCAGGATTGGTCGGGGCGATATCCCGGTAAATCCCCTCGCGGTCAATGACCAGCACCACATCATGCATGGAGGCGAACAAGGCGCGCAGTTTTGCTTCAGAAGCCGAGAGTGTGTCTTCGATCTGCTTGCGGTCGGTGATATCGCGCAACATGCCCTCATGGTAAAGTACATTTCCCTGTTGGTCGTGTATGTAGAAGCCGTGATCCTCAACCCATATTTCGGATCCGTCCTTGCGACGCATCCGGTAAACATCCATCTCTTCCTGCCCGGTGTCCAGGATATGACTGCCTCTTTCTTCCGCTGCAAAGTAGAGTTCTTTTTTTATGTCCACTTTCAGCATTTCTTCCTTACTCGAATATCCAAACATCTTTACCATGGCCGGGTTGACATCTACAAACCTGCCCTTGTGCGTGCTGCGGTAGACACCGTCCATCATGCGCTCGAATAGGGAGCGGTATCGTTCCTCAGATTCGCGCAGGGCTTTTTCCGCCCGCTTATTCTCGGTTATGTCGCGACCGATTCCCACCACCCCGGTGACATTTCCGTTCGTGTCCCGAAAAGGTACCTTGCTGACCAGTCTCCATTGTTCTTCACCTTTCCGACCCTTCCGTGGCCGTTCTGCGTCAAACATCGGCTGACCCGTCTGGATGATTGATAGATCGTCTTCATGAAATAGAGCCGCGAGTTCCTGTGGGAAAAAATCAAAAGCCGTTTTGCCCAGCGCTTCCGCTGGTGTCGCAAGGCCCAACACCTTCGCCTGGTTCGCGTTGACCAAGGTGTATCGACACTCGAGGTCTTTCATGAAGATTTCGTAGGGCGAAAAGTCTATGACCGTGCGCAAAAGATATCGTTCTCCCGCCAGGGCTTCCTCCACCTGCTTTTGCTCGGTGATGTCGCGAAATGACCAGACCCTGCCTCGCAGTTCCATCCCTTGCAGCAGGGGTCGTGATCGGCGATCAAACACCCTGCCATCTTTGAATTTCAGTGTATCCTTACTTTCTTCAGCTGAGTTGTACAGTTCCTGGACTTTATTAAGAAAACCTTGTGGGTCAGTTAATTGATCGAGGACATATTGAAGAAGGAGAGTGTCATCCTTCTTCGCCATCGTCTTCTGTGGAATCCTCCACATCTCGACAAAACGCTGATTGGCAAAAAGCACCTCGTTTTCCCGATTGACTGCCAGAATGCCGTCCGAAGAAGATTGCAGAATCCCTTGGAATAAACGAAAACGTTCTTCAGATTCGCGCAGCGCCTCCAGTTCACCCGCCGAAGCATCGGAAGCGACAATAGGATCACCTGACTGTCGGCTGTCAACATGCGCTGTCAGTTTTTTCTTCTTCGTTTTCCCTGGTTTTACGACGGGTTTCTTTTTGGAGGGCATCTAGATTCTCTTATCGGGTCAAGCTCAAGGCCAGGATGCAGATTGGATGATCTTAAATGATGGATTGGGCTGCCAGTGAGTCGGTCTCTTGGACCGTCAACACTGCAGAGCAATTGTATCTCAAACTGTGTCGTCGTACCCACATGGTCTGTTTCTTTCCTAATAAAGATTCCAGTTGGTATCAAGTTTCAGCGACTCCAAGTGAGGTCAGTGATGAATGGATTACCGATAGAGCATATCTGACTTTTGAAGAATTCAACTTATTTGAATGATAAACTTGCAAGATAAAACCTGGTCTAATTTACAGAAAATATCTTGCGCTATCAAAAGACGGATTAAAGATACCGTGATTGGAAATCAAAAACACGCACCTGAATATGGTTCAGGCGGGTGTTTTTGTCCCACTGCTTGCCTTTAATCTCGCAAACCAATACAATGAAGTTAACTCGGAGGTACCTTATGAAACAGGACAAATTTCTCATCGGTATTCTGATCGGCATCGGTGTGCTCATCTTGCTTGCGCTGGGGCTGTTTTTCACGCGGCAGGATAAGCGCGATTATGTCGCGGAGACGGGACCCGAGGGCGTAGTGCATAACTATGTGCTTGCGGTATTAAACAAGGATTATCAAAAAGCCTACGGCTACCTGGCGGATCTCGAACATAAACCTGCTTATGAAGAGTTCCGCCAATCCTTCTTTAATGGCACGGTCAATCCCGGCGATGTAGGCCTGGAGATTGGCTCGGTGGAAACCCATGGTGATGAGGCAGTTGTCACTCTTTCCATTTATTATTCCAATACCGACCCCTTCTCCAGCCGTTACACAAACGAAGATCGCGCTTTGCTGGTGGAACAGAACGGCGAATGGAAGTTGAATTCCATGCCTTATAACTTCTGGGATTACAACTGGTATCAGGAACCGTATAAGCCGTAGCAGCATGTCATTGCAAGAGAGCGGAGTGATCGCAGCAATCTCCTGATAGTTGGCAATCTTCACAAGTGGGGGTTGCTTTGCCTGCTACCGCAGACTCGCAATGACAAGAGGATAATATTATGAAAACCATCAGACGACTTTACTTTTACGCTGTTGCCTCCATCAGTATTGAAGTGGTAATGTGGGGCATTATCAGTCTGCTCCGTTCCATTTTCAACGCAAATAAGATTGTGGATAGCGCCTCCACGCTGGCACAGGCCTTATCGCTCATTCTCGTGGGCGTGCCGATCTTCCTTGTGCATTGGTTATGGGCGCAGCGTGTCTCCACAAGAGACGACGAAGAAAAAACCGCCAGCGTCCGCGCAGTATTTTTCTACGGAATATTACTCGCCACTCTCATTCCCGTTGTGCAAAATCTGCTGGCGCTGATTGACCGCACCTTCCTTGTCACTGCGAATCTTTTCAGCTCGCGCGCCATTATCGGCGGTTCGCAAACGTGGATCGATAACCTGATTGCCATCGTCATCAATCTGCTCCTCGCGGCCTATTTCTGGAACATCCTGAAAGATGAATGGCGCACGCTGCCCGAAACTGAGAACTTTGCAGAGATCCGCCGTCTGTATCGTTTTATCTGGATGCTCTACGGCTTGCTCATGGTGGTCTTCGGCGCACAACAGGCGCTGGACTACGCCTTTACATTGTCCGCCAAAAATGTGCTCGGAGTGATTGGGCGGGAGACTGCCGTCAATGCGATGGCGCTGCTTGTGATCGGCGCGCCGGTCTGGTTCTTCTCCTGGCGCATCTTGCAAGAGGTTGTGCCTGATCCTGCTGAAAGGGAATCTTACCTGCGCCTGGGTGTTCTCTACCTGCTTTCACT
Source organism: uncultured Anaerolinea sp. (assembly GCA_964511765.1). GTDB lineage: Bacteria > Chloroflexota > Anaerolineae > Anaerolineales > Villigracilaceae > Villigracilis. The sequence goes on along the minus strand of CAZEGE010000036.1, from coordinate 12,484 downwards.
TGGCGGCGTAATCGTGGTGCTGACAGCCGGCGGAAGTCTGATTTACATGATCCTGATGCATGTGTTTGGTGATGGCAAGGACTTCACTCAATTCATGCAGAATATTGGCGGACCCATTTCCATTGGCGTGCCGTTTGGGGTCATCTGGGCATATTATGGGAAATGGCTCAACCAGCAATTTGCATATGATGAAGACGCCCCGCGCCGTGCAGGCAAGCGGAGATTGTATTTCTACATTCTCTCTTTCCTCGGTCTGGCGGCAACATTCTTCGCAGTTGTATCCTTGTTTTCAGTTGTCATTGACCTGCTGACTTCAAAGACCTATATCAGCGGCGGCGGATTCAACACGCCGCTTTCCAGCGCACTGGCGGCCCTGGTTGTGGGGCTTCCGCTTTGGTTAATGACCTGGCGCCCCGCGCAGGCAGATGCCTTGGAAGATGGGCCTGTTGGCGATCATGCGCGGCGTTCTATCATTCGCAAGACATATTTATATCTTGTGTTATTTGCCGCTGTCATCGGCGGGATGACCTCTGCTGGAGGCCTGATCTTTACTATAATCAATGCGGCGCTGGGCGGTGATACTGGCAACTTTACAAATTCCACCCTCAACACCCTGCAAACATTGGTTCTGTTTATCGTGTTGCTGTTATATCACCTGTCCGCTTTGCAGAAGGACGGCACAGCCCGTGCCGATGTGTTGGAAGCCAAACATGGGGGTTTCAAACTTGTCGTATTGGATAACAGCGATGGCAAGTTCGGCGAATCGGTCAGAGCTGCTTTCCTAAAACGCGCACCCAAAGTGCCTGTGACTGTTCTGAATGTCAAAGATGGAATCCCTGCCGATATAAAAGCGGACGCCGTTATATTGCCCGGCTCGCTGGCAGTGCATACACCGCAAAATGTTGGGGCGTGGATCAGTTCCTTTAATGACAGCAAGCTCATTATCCCGGATGAGGCGGCGGGCGTTTATTGGTTGAATGATTTTGGGCAGGCAGCTGAGTTTGTGCGCGGATTGGCCGAAGGACAGAAACTACGCCCGCAATCCGGGACAAAATCAACCCCGGTGTGGACGTATATTGCCTATGTGTTTGCGGCGTTATTTGCCTGTCAGCTGTTGGGTATGCTTTTGATGCTCGGTGTTTCGCTGGTGACCGGGAATTAATTCTTCGTGATGTGCGTCGCATATCATCCCCGAATGAGGGTTCTGATGAGCAAGATTATTCTATTGAACAGGCAGAGTCTTTTCGATTGAAATAGAAAGATAGATGAGCAAGAAATAAAATGTAATAAACAAAAAGACTTCCGAAGCCTCATTGGATCGGAAGTCATTATTACTCATTCTTGTTATTACAAATCCGTTTTTTACTTCTTACCCGCTCCCGCCAACTCCACAAACCTCGCCAAACTTTCAATTCCCTGTTCAATTGGATGGATATGAATATATTCATGCATAGTATGTGCGCCGCCGCCTGTTGTAATGCCCATGACAACGGCGGGAATATGCTGGCTCAATGGAATATTCGCGTCGGTTGAGCCTGTCGTGAGGGTCACATCCAGGCCAAGTTCCTGTGAACACTTCACCGCCAATTGCACCAATTCATGCTCCGCCGATATCCCACCAGCAGGTCTTTCACCAATGACCTCCGCCATGATCTTCACACCTGAGCGGCTTGCATTAACGATCATCTCTTCCACTTGCTGCACCAGCCTGGCCAGCGTATTTGGATCTTCCGAACGCAAGTCCAATTCGCATCCTGCTTCCGACGCCAGCACGTTGACGCCCGTACCTCCGCCAATCGTGCCGACGTTCATCGTCGTGCGCGGTTCATGCGGCAATTGAAGCGCAGTCAATTTTGTGACCAAAGAAGCAATTTCATGTACGGCCGAAGGTTGTCCATAGTCGGACCATGAATGTCCGCCCGCAGTTTTTGCAGTAATGCGATACCTCTTCACCCCAATCGCGCGATGATAGACATTGCCAAGCGCAAGCCCTTCAAGCACAAGGTAGCCAAGCGCATCTTTTCCGAATCGTTCCACCACAGCGCGCATCCCGCACAAATCGCCAAGCCCCTCTTCGCCCACATTTGCCGCAAACCAGATATCGTGCTTCAATTCAGATTTCCTTTCACGCAAGGACCACAGTATGCCGAACAAGGCCGCGACGCCGAGGGAATTATCCCCGATGCCTGGGGCGATGATTCGATCCGCTTCTTTCTTAATCTGTAAGTTGCTGTTCGCAGGAAACACAGTATCCAAATGAGCAGATACGATCAACACCTTTGCGTTTTTCTGTTTCCCTGACAAGCGCGCAAAGACATTGCCCAATGAATCCATCGAAACATCTTTGAGCTTTTCCTTGATAAAAAGAGCACGCACAAATTCACCGCGCGAGCCTTCCGCAAAAGTTGGCGCAGGGATTTGCTGTATTTGGATAGCAAGGTTAAGCACCTGGGTCGAAAGATCGGTCATCATTCCTCATTAAGTTAAGCAGAGTAGCATCCGGCACTAAACCTCGCGTGCCATTTCTTTGAGAGCGTGCAAACGCGCCTCGGCAAGCCCAGGCAAAACATCCAGCGGATAAAAAGGGCCGCTTCCCTCTATTTTCAATGAAGCAGAGACACTTCCATGCAATGCCGCCATGAGAGGGTCGTTTGTCTTCTGAAAACCTGCCAGATATCCACCGCAGAAAGCATCCCCAGCGCCGGTTGGGTCCGCCAGCCGCGAGGGGTAGGCGGGAATTTCATAGCGATGATTACCCGCCGCATCAAATACCAGTTGGCCGAGAGCGCCGCGTTTAATGACAATGATCTGCGGTCCATACTCGCTGGCCTGGCGTGCCATCTCCCATAAGTCATTGGTCTCACCCCAAAAGAGCGCGCGTATTTCCTCCTCTGATGGTTGAAAGACGGTCACGCCCTGGAGTACCAATCGCAGGTCACGCCAAAAACCTGGAGTCATGTAACCGGGAGCGGGGTCCAGGCTGACAGTCTGATCTGAGCCGCCCTTGAAGAGATTGACCATCTGGCTCTGGCTGACAAAGTCAAAAGGGCAGAGATGCACATGGCGGATATCCCGAAAATCTTTGGGCACATCCAGCGCAGCGGGAGAGGCGACATCTGGTTCACGCGGGTCCTTACGAGAATCGTCCACAGCTTGATAGCCAAGCAGGGTTTTGGGAAAAGCAAGCTGACGATGCGCAAAATGTGAAACTGCGCTGGAATAACTGCGTTCGTTCGAATCAGTATATGCAATGAAACTACGCAGATCAATTTTTTGCGACCCGTGAAATGTGCGAATACCGCTAATATCAAAACCGCGTGTTTCGAGGTCGCGCAGCCATGGATATGGATAGTCTTCACTAACACACCCAAGCAAACCCGCATTTGAATCCCAAACCGCAAGTCCACCGGCAGCATATAACAAATTGCCTCCGGGCGAGTCAATCAGGGGATTGCCCAAGGGAGGCAGGACATATTCCCGTGTGAGCTTCCCGGCTATGGCAAATGTTGGACTCATAAATTTCCTAAGTTAAAAGTAACAATTTTATTTACTTTTTCATGCATGCCGGTTTTTGCGCGGCAACCCTTTTATAAATGGGACAATCCTTTTGGTGCGCGCCCGACAAATAACCTGCGGACATGAGAAATTCGTTCACAATCTCTCCGCCAGTGAAAACAAAGGTCTTCTTAAACAATTTAGCCCACTCATCTTTTGCAAGCGGATGATGCGAATCCAGCCAGCCTTTGAAAGAACCATATTCTTTTCTGAGTTCGAGTATCTTCTGCGCGTTGACTATCGCCGCATTAACCTTCAAGCGGTTGCGAATAATACCGGCATCCTCCAGCAAACGGGTGCGGTCTTTTTCGGTATACTTTGCGATCTTCTCGATCTTAAATTTATCATAGGCTTTGTGGAAGTTATCCGCCTTTTTCAGGATGGTGATCCATGAAAGACCAGCCTGGTTGATCTCGAGAACGAGACGTTCGAAGAGTTCATCATCGCTTTGCAGGGGAAAGCCATATTGAGTATCGTGATAATTTTTATTGAAGGTATCTTCGGGATGGGAATTGCAATAATCACAGTAGGTGGTCATAGGTTAATTTCCATTACGGGTTGGTAATTTCAATTAATTGCCCGTCAGGGTCGTGAAGATAAGCGAAACGTCCCCAGTAATAATCCTTCGGCGGGGTGTCCACAGTAAGTCCCTGTGATTGCAAAACCGCGCAGGTTTTATCCACATCATCCACCGTAAAAGCGATGTGATTTTCGGGGGGCAGGTCATCTGCTCCCTGCCGGTATAGTTTATGGATGAAAATTTTTGTCTCGCCACTCATGAAGATCGCCATATCAGGCGACTCAGCGACTGGTTCAGTGCCAAGCAGGCGGCGATAAAATGCGGACATCCCGGCCACGTTATTTGTAAATTTGGCTATCTCGGTTAATTTCATTGGACTCCTTGCCATGCTCAAGCAATTCCAGAATGTCACCGCACATGTGCATCGCTTCATGCCCGAAAATATAGCTTGATGAATTGGCGAGTACAGAAAGTTAAAATCCAGTCCGTTTTTAGGGATAATTCCTAAAATCCTTATCTGTGATTGTGATCTCAGTCAACCCGCTGGCGTGCCCAAACTGTGCAGGAGCGATCATGGTTAACCTTTTGCATCAATCCGGGGAGCAGATGGAAACCAATCAAAAGTCCGAAACCATTTGGGGGCAGAGACTACAAGTAAATAAGCCAATCCGCCAAACAGGGTCCAGTTCACGGTTTCATCGAATATACCAAACTGCAATTCATAGTCTCCACCAAATGCCAGTAAAAAATGATGCCGGATGACAGCATACCAGCAGGAAATCAAAATGGCGGCAAAAACCCCTGAAACCAGCCAACGCCGCCTGGAGTTGGAAGCAAAAATCCAGCGAGACAGTTGTGGAATCGTAAATATCAAAAAAGCCAGGCGATAATCCCAATTATTCCCCAGCAAAAAAGTCCCCACATAAATTGAGGCACCAACGCGAAACGCCGCCAGGTTTCTTTCAGAGTTAGATTCGTACCCATCTTTAACCCTGGTTCCCAACAAGAAGAGCGATGCCAGTAAGGAAAGTGCAACCAAATACGGCATAATCTTGATCATAACCTCAGCCTGGCTTTCAGAGAATATTTGCAACAGGTAATATCGCACATAAGCATGCAGAATGTCAAATATTACAAATACTCCATAGGATAAAAATGTTCCGCGCTGAGTCAATTCCCATGAAGCGCTCAGGCTGTTGATATTAAAGGAAATATACCCAGCAAAGATCAAGGCACTGGCCATAAAAGGTTTGAAGAACTTATTCCTATCCTTCTGTAAAAAGACACTAACCCCAAAGAAAGGGAAGAACTTAAAAAAAGATGCAAGGGAAAGCACAATAACAGCCCATACGGGGGAACGAGAAACCAAAAGAATCGTCAATCCGCACAGGATAAAAAAGATAAGGTCAACATTTCCCCTTTCATACAACAACATGCAGGCAGGTGAAAAAACAACCGCCAGCATCATCAACGCATCGACTGTAAATAGCTTGTCAGGGAAGGCAAACAGAGTCGCAAAAAACAAAACGATCAAAATGATACATATCCAGACCGTGTCAGACTGCGTAATTCCAGTATAGAAAAAAATATACCATATCTTGGGATAATTAAAAATATGCTCGAAGGGATCATTGGGATTGGATACAGCCGGGTCAAAACCAGAACGAAACGCCTCAGCACCTGAAGGAATAAGTCGAAAATCTATAAAGGGTGGCATTACCGTTGGGATTTTCCACAACGACCAGGTTTCAACATAACCATTTGTCCACATAGACCAAAGAATTAGCGCCCAAATAATAACCACGGCGACAATCAATACCAATCGGCCATATTTCTCATTAAATTCTTTCAAAGTCATCTAACCCACCTCTCTGATTTCACGCGGCATATCAGACAAACAATCTGCGCCATCATCCGTAATGACCAGGTTATCTTCAATCCTGACGCCGTTGCGGTCTGACAAATATATTCCGGGCTCCACCGTGAATGCCATGCCGGGCTCAAGCAATTGCAGGTTGTCGCCGCGTATATACGGCGCTTCGTGACTTTCCATGCCAATGCCATGTCCTGTGCGGTGTGTGAAATACTTTCCATAGCCGGATTTCTCGATCACATCGCGGGCAGCGATATCCACGTTTGCGCAAGGCACGCCGGGTTTTGCAGCGGCGCGGCCTGCGGCATTGGATTCCTGCACGATCTTGTGGATCTTTTGATACTCCTCGTCCACCTCGCCCAATGCAAAGGTGCGCGTCAAATCCGAGATATAACCATCATGCGCCGCGCCCCAATCCACAACCAACAGATCACCAGCTTGTAATTTCCTTTCAGTTGGCGAGGCGTGCGGATTGGCGGAATGCGGTCCAGCCGAGACAATCGGCGCAAAAGGGATTTCAGAATCAGAGCCATGTTTCAACAATTGCATCACCAACTCAGAAGCCAGTTCTTTTTCAGTCATTCCAATTTTGATCTGTGGGATGGTCGCTTCCAAGGCAGCCTGCGCGATTCTCACCGCTCTGTGCATGGCCTCCACTTCGGCTTTATCTTTTTTAAGGCGCAATCCCCCCAATACATCTGTGGCATCTGGATAATCCGCTTCGGGCGCGCCGGCTTGGACGTAACGGAACTCCAGCAAACGCAATTGACGCGGTTCGACTCCGATCCGCTTCCCTCCGCTTCGCGTCAGACCGAGGGCCTGCGCCGCCCTCTGAAAAACATCATCCCACTCTGAAGGATTCTCGCCATACGCGAAGGCCTGCACATTATATGGGAACAAATCCACTTTGGGCAATTCGAGTACGGGCAGCACGAGCACGGGATCCTTATCCGGTACAACGAACAGGACGACCGGACGTTCCATTAAATGGAAATTTAATCCACTGAGATATTTCAGCGTGGGACCGGGATTCAGAATAACCGCATCTAACCCGGAGGTCCGCAGGGAGGCGATGAGGTTGGCGAGTCTAATGAGGGACATGTGAGTCTCCTAATCCAATTTATGTTTCGATTTTGAGAAGATGTATGTAATCCAATCCACAACGACGGGGAAAAGCATATCGAAAGTTGTGACAATCCGAAACCACCACGGAATGACCAGGCTGCGGCGCGGCCGTTTGGCAACCTCCACCACGCGGCGGGCGACATATTCGGAAGACATGCGTGACTTGAATTTGGAACGGACAGAACCATAGGCTTTGCTCCTGCCTATATGCGAACCAAATTCCGTGACGGCGGGACCGGGATAAATGCCGCTCACCTTGATGCCAAGCGGAGCAACTTCACGGCGCAGCGCATCGGTGAAGGCGCGCGCGCCAAATTTGCTTGCGGAGTAGGATGCGATCAATGGCGGCGAGATCAGCCCCGCAACCGAAATCATGTTGATGATATGTCCCTGGCGCCGCGCCAGCATATGCGGCAACACAGAATGCGTGACCTGCATCAACCCGATCAAATTGACCCGCACGAGCAGTTCAATATCTCGTTCAGAGGTGTGATTCTCGAACCAGTCTGTACGGCCAATGCCCGCATTGTTGAAAAGAATATCGATCCGTTCATACAGGTCAAGCGCGGATTGCACCAGGTTTTCGATATCGACACGGTTGGAGACATCCACAGGAATGGCCACCGCTTCACAGCCTGCTTTCTGGATTTTTTCAGCAAGATTTTGCAAGCGCTCCATGCGCCGCGCGGCGAGCACCACCTTGCACCCCTCTTTTGCGAAGAGCAGCGCGGCATCTTCGCCAAACCCCGATGATGCGCCAGTGATCAGAACAACCTTATTTTCAAGTGTAGCCATGGAGATTTGTCCGTTTTGATGGATGAATTTATTTCATGTATATTTTACAGGATTAAACAGATGATACGGATATGCCATCATCCGCATCACGAGAATTGATATAGTCATGGCGCCCAGGCAAAAACCCGCTATTCTTCCTGATTTTCCTCACGCGCATGCTTTTTCGGGCGCGGCGGTTCAATGGTCACTTTATTGGAAAGCGCAATTGCCAGCACATCGTCCATGTGTTTGACGGGAACGATCTTAAGTTCAGACTTGGCAGTCTTTGGCAAATCCACCAAATCCTTTAAATTCTTTTCAGGCAAAATGACTGTTTTAAGTCCGGCACGATGAGCGGCAAGGACTTTCTCGCGCACACCACCAATCGGGAGCACACGTCCGCGCAGGGTGATCTCGCCGGTCATGCCCACGTGACGATGAACTGGCCTCCCCGTCAATGCTGAGACGATCGCCGTCGCCATCGTAATTCCGGCGGATGGACCATCCTTCGGGATGCCGCCTTCCGGCATATGGACGTGAATATCCAAACGTTCGAAGACATCCAAATCTATCTTCAACTTCGCAGCACGGGACTTGATATATGTGAGAGCGGCCTGACCGGATTCCTGCATCACCTCACCCATCTGCCCGGTCATTTGCAAGCCGCCCTTGCCTTCAATAATGGCAACTTCCACCGGCATGATCTCACCGCCGTTTTCTGTCCACGCCAGGCTGGTGGCAACACCGACATCATCCGTCCGCTCGGCCTCAGAGGGAAAGACCTGTTGCGGGCCCAATAACTTTTCGATCATCTGCGGCGCAATGGAGGCGGGGTACTTCTTCCCTTCCGCTTTCATACGCGCCACTTTACGGCAGATGCGTCCAATCTCGCGTTCCAATCCACGCACACCGGCTTCATAGGTATATTCACGAATAACCCGCTGTAATGCCGCGAGTTCGAATATCAGGCCGAAGTCTTCGATGCCATTCTCTTCGAATTGGCGTGGAATGAGATAGCGATTGGCGATCTCTATTTTTTCCTCTTCGATGTAACCGGGAAATTCGATCACTTCCATGCGGTCAAGCAGCGGGGCAGGAATCGTGGAAAGCGAATTGGCCGTCGTCACGAACATGGCCTTGGAAAGGTCAAACGACAATTCGAGGTAATGGTCACTAAAAGCAAAGTTCTGTTCCGGGTCCAGCACTTCAAGCATGGCCGAGGCAGGATCGCCGCGGAAATCTGAATACAGTTTGTCGATCTCATCCAGCATGAAAAGCGGATTGGCTGTGCCTGCCCGTTTCATCGTCTGAATGATTCGCCCGGGCAATGCGCCGATGTATGTGCGGCGATGTCCGCGAATCTCCGCTTCGTCGCGCACGCCACCAAGGGAAACGCGCACAAATTTGCGCCCAAGCGCATCCGCAATCGAACGACCCAGCGAAGTTTTACCGACACCGGGCGGGCCCACAAAACAAAGGATCGGCTGACGTTCCTTCTTGGGTTTCAAAGAACGCACAGCGATATATTCCAAAATTCTTTCCTTGGCTTTCTTCAAACCATAATGGTCACGCTCCAGGATTTTCGCAGCGTTTTTTACATCCAAATTATCAGGCGTGGAAATCGTCCACGGCAAGTCTATGATCCAATCGATGTACGTGCGGATGATGCCCACCTCGGGCGCCATCGGCGGCATTTGATTGAGCCGCTCCAATTCTTTTAATGCGACCTTCTTCGCTTCTTCGGGAAGGTTCGCCGCATCCACTTTTTTCTTTAACTCCAAAGCGTCCCGCGTGAAAATATCGCCTTCACCCAGTTCATTTTGGATCTGCTTCAGCTGTTCGCGCAGATAATACTCCCGCTGACTTTTATCCACTTCACTCTGCACACGCGAGTGGATCTCATCTTCCAGTTCCAGCACATCCACTTCCTGTGCAAGCAGGCTGTTCAATTGTCCAAGGCGCGCTTTCGGGTCAGCCAGAAGCAGCAAACGCAGCTTGGCTTCGTATGTCAACGAAAGCGACGTGGCGATCATATCGGTCAGCCAGCCGGGTTCGGAAATATTCAAGGCAAATAAATGCGCTTCTTCGGGGATTGAACGATCCAATTGCACACAACGCTCAAACAGACTCAACGCAGAGCGCATCAACGCTTGTATTTGCCTGTCTGCGGTTTGGGGTTCATGGATCACGCGCGCGCGCACTTTGATATAAGGCTTCAATTGGATGAATTCCACGACCTCCACGCGCTGTCGTCCCTGCACAAGCGCGGAGTGTGAACCATCGGGCATGTTCAGCAAACGCCCCACTGCCATCTCAACGCCGATCGGTAAAAAGTCCTCCGAGCCTGGCTCGTCCAGTTCAGGGTCTCTTTGCGTTAGACCGATCACGGTTTGTTCCTTGTGATGCGCCTCCTTCACAGCCAGCAAAGAAGCCTCGCGCCCGACAAAGATCGGCGAGACCATGCGCGGGAAGATGACCATGTCGCGCAGCGGCAAAACAGCCGCCTCGATCAAGCCATCGGCTTTGGCCTCCATGCTCGGGATGCGATACAGTTCCTCGGTCCGCTGCGAAAGCGTTAGATCGAAATTATCTTCTTCTTCATTCCAGTTTGGTTGACTCATCCAGTATTTTCCATTCTCTCATCACTTCCGCCGTCACAAAAATCGAGCCGGCCGATAATACAATGCTACCATCATTTGACGATAATTCCAGCGCCCGCGCCAAAGCATCCTTGACCGGAACAACCGCCTCGGACTCCACCCCGGCCTGCTCTGCCAACGATTGAATTTTTTCCACTTCCAAAGCGCGTGGATGGTCGGCGCGCGTGATAATAATTTTCCTGATCTTCGGTTTCATCTCTGCAAACATGCCGGGGATATTCTTATCCTCTGACGCGCCAAAGATGAGATAGACCTGCCTGCCGGGGAAATACGTTTGCAAGGTCTCGCTCAACCTGGCAAATGAATCCTGATTGTGCGCCGAGTCGAAGATCACTGGCGGATCGCGCCGCGCCACTTCAAAGCGGGCGTGCCATTTTACCTGAGAAAATCCCTTTCGGATTTGTTCATCAGTAATTGGAATTCCGCTGGCTTTCAAAGCCGCGTAAGCTGTGGCCGCGTTTTCGATCTGGTGAGACCCAAGCAGTGGAATGCTGAATGTTTGAAGGTTTGAAGGTTTGAAGGTTGAAGGTTGAAGGCTGAAACGTTGCCCACTTAATGATGACTCGATTAACACAAATTTTATATCGTGCCCGATCAGCGTGAGGCTTGATTTTTTAAGTGTGGCTGCACGCTCCAAAACTTCAAACGCCTCATCCTTTTGTAGTGACGAAACCACAGGCACTCCATCTTTAATGATGCCCGCCTTCTCCCCTGCAATCAAAGCGAGGGTATTGCCCAGCACAGCGGTATGGTCATACGAAAGCGAGGTGATGACCGACACCTTCGGCACCATTACATTGGTTGCATCCAGTCTTCCGCCCAGGCCGACTTCAAACACAGCCGCGTTCACACCATATTTGGCAAATGCCATGAATGCCAAAGCGGTGGTGATTTCAAAGGTGGTCAGTTTTTCAATTCTCGCCACATGCGGCTTGATCTCTTCCACCAGTTTTACCAATTGTTCATGTGAAACCGGCTCGCTGTTGATTTGGATTCGCTCAACATAATCCTCCAAGTGCGGCGATGTGTATAAGCCCACCATATAGCCCGCCGCCTGCAAGGCGGATGCACACAGCGCAGATGTGGAGCCCTTGCCCTTCGTCCCTGCCACGTGGATGCTGGGATACTTATTCTGCGGGTTGCCCAGTGACTTCATCAACGCGAACATACGGTCAAGGTTGAAATCCGCCTTGGCAAGCTCGGAGGAATGTTTCAGGCTATAATCTACGAAAGAGTAAAGGTAATCGAGGGCTTTGTTGTATGCGATTTCAATGTCCATGCGAGGGATTGTAAGACGTAATTCGTGATTCGTAAATCGAAGTTTGGGAGTCAAAATTATGGAAAAAGAATCTTGTTTCCTCTGTCGCAAACATAAGGGTCAAGAAGCCATCCCGCCTGGTGGATACATCTACGAAGACGAGCATTGGATGGTCTGCCATGCGCCGGTCAACCTGGGTCCGCTGGGAACATTGTTTATCGAGTCAAGGCGGCATTTTCTGGATTACGCAGAAATGACGGTCGAAGAAGCCGCTTCGCTTGGAAATGTGATGAGGAAAATCTACCGCGAACTCAGAATACATACGGCAGCGGAGCGGATTTATCAAGTCACATTGATGGAAGGGGTGCCACATTTCCACTCATGGCTGGTGCCACACCGAAAAGACGATACCGAACGCGGCATGAAATTTCTAGTAAGAGATGATTCGTGCAGCGACGAAGACGCCACGGCGTTGGCAAACAAATTGCATGAAGCAATAAAATGATCACCTTCATATTCTCATGAACGACTGAAGTCGCTACTACGAGACATATATGCTCGCCATCCTCACCATCCACCTGCACCTCCCCGCTTGCGCGTCTCTCAACAAATCTCAAAAGATGTTTTGAAGTAAAATAGCAGACAGGCATGAGTAAAACATCTACTTCCAGTCCCCGCAGGGTAGAAGAAGCGGCGGCCGAATATGACGTCAGGGAAAT